>NZ_VWWO01000003.1:0-300000 GCF_011752935.1 Chitinophaga sp. Cy-1792 | reverse complement strand
ATTTTAGTAACCGGAAATTTTTCCCGGCTTTTAACCATGACAATTAAAAGCCGGCGCAAAAATAAGAAGTATACTTTATTTTAAAAGCAAATAACATTAGTTAACCTTTCCGGCGGTATTGGGCGATGAGGTCAACAACACTCACATGCTGTAAAATAGCCGGATCCAGTTCAACAAGTTTTTTCAGGGCCTTGGGGGCCTGCTGTAAGGCTGTTTCAAGGTGTAACAGGCCTTCTTTGGTTTTACCACTGGCTATCAGGATAGCGGCACGGTAGTATTGAAACACCGGTTTTCGACCGGCTTTTTCTTCTGCAGTAACGAGCTGAGCCAGCGCTTCCTCCAGGAATCCTCCTATATAAAGGCCCCTGATAAGCTCCGACCAGGTAGAAACACTCTTCGGACGGGTACGGACAGCATTCATAAAAAAGATCAATGCTTCCTTGTTCTTACCCAGTTCCAACAAGCAATCTCCCATGCTCATATTGTATTCCGCATTGGTTTTATTGATTTTCAATGCGTTCTGCAATGATTTAACGGCATTATTCCAGTTAGCCTCCATCATGTAGGCTACGGCTATCTTATAATACAATTTATCATCATTCGGACTCAGATGAGACGCTTTCCGGTAATAGTAGCGGGCCTGGGTATATTTACGCTGGCGCTCGTAACAATGTCCGATCGCCTCATAAATCACATCTTCCGGCTTCGCAATCTCCAGGTGACGCTGTAAAATATCAATGGCATCTGCATATTTTCTTAACCGGATATAGGCATCCCCCAGATTTCTGTACGCATAATCGAACTTCTCATCAATGGCCAGCGCATACTGATAGGCATCTATCGCCTTTTCATACAGCTTCAGCCCCTGATAGGCAGTTCCAAGGTTAAACCACGCCAGATGCGTGAAAGGGTGCTCCTCTATTATGTGCGTATGCAAACGGATACTTTCTTCGTTGCGGCCGGTAAACTCTGTCCAGAAACAGATCTTATGAAGAGCTTCCTCATTGGTAAGATCATATTCCAGCGCCATTTTCAGACAATCAAACACTTTCTCAAACTCTTCCCAGTCATCGTATACATCCGCCAGCTCCAACAGCAACTCAGTACGGTCCTCTCCGTCAAATTGTTTGATCTTCTCTTCCAGTAAATCCGCAGCCTTTTTATGCTGACTCAATGCCAGGTAAACGTCTGTCTGAAGTATGTAGAGATTGATATCGTTGGAGTCGAGAACAGCGGCTTTTTCCAGGAAATCAAGCGCTTCGTTGTACTTTTTGGTTTCTATCAGTAAGTTGGCCTTTTTCAACAATAAAGTGGCAGAATAAGGGAAACGTTCTATTGCTATTTCGGCGGCCTGAAGTGCAGTTGGCATCTCATCATGCTCGTCATAATAGTCTATGATCTGTTCAAATGAATCCTCATCTAGGAAGGAATGAGACTTACCAGCTCTGAGGTTTTCAAACTGCTGCAATAAATCTCTCAGATCATCAAAATCCTCGTTTAAAAATGAAAAGTCTTTACTCATTACTGTAAATATAGTCATTTTACGTATCCACCAATATGCAGCGATGTTAAACGTTTTTAAATTTTTTTAACATTTTATTAAGATTTTGTCTTATCTTGCGTTAAAGATTTGTTATATAATAAAGGAGAAAATCGTATCTTTGTAGTACAATGAAAACGAAAACTAACATATTACGCGTCTTTTCATTGTCTTGCTTGTTGGCAAGCGCTATTGCGCTGTTCGCTTCAGAAGCACAGGCTAATAACAGTTTATTTGCCAACGATAACAAAGACAAGGTGAAAAAGACAGACAACCGCTTTGTCCTGAACACAACCATGCCTAAAACAAATTTAGGCCTGGATGCGAGCTATCGTTATACCGGTGCATTCAGCTCTGATTTTAAGTTTACCAATACTAATAATAACATTCAAACTGTTAATATTCAGTCAGTAATGACCTTCACAAAAGGTAATGTTACCTACGTAGTACCTAATAATATTCAGGTGCAGCAACAACAGCCTGGTAACCTTAACTTCCAGCGCCTGCAGATTATTCTGCCACTTAAAAAAGGTTAATAACGTTTCTTCAGTACAATATAAAGGCCACCTCTGCGGAGATGGCCTTTTTTTATGTCTTGATCCGAACCTGTCTTCTCCGGGAAAATATCTCCCTTAACAATCTATTCCGGATATTTCTCTTCTAACAAAATCACATATTCTTCAACTCCTGCTGACTAACCTCCTTATACCCCGACTTAGGAATATCAAAGTACGAAGCCGGGATAGGAACCAGCTCCAGCTTAGTCGCTATAACGTTGATTTTACCCCCTGATTTCTGCCCGATCTCAAATTCCAGGGCCAACCCCTTCAGATTACTGAAACGCTGGTTATAGTACTTGTTTTCAGGCACCAGGTCCGGTGTATAATAAACGACATAGGAAGTACCGTCAGGCTGTGTGGCAATCGCCTTCTTACATGCATAACCCGCAATCTCCTTCGTTTCCCCCTGGTCCACGAACGTAGTGCCGGCATACTGCTTGATATCCTTTTCAAACTGCTCCTTGTTATTACGGATCAGGTACTTATTGCCATGCTGATTGATAAGCGTAGTAAGCGTTTCATCACGGGCATTCAGAATATAGGTGTAGTTGACAATATTGAAGTTAATGTCAATTCTGCTCATATGCCCCCGCATATACTGCGTTAATTTACTATCCTGCAACATGGCGTCTGTTTGCGCCATCTCCGGCGGCAACTCCATCTTATAGGTGATTTTGGCATCGGATATAGAACGCTGGGCAATCGCCACAGTATTGATCCACAGGCATAAAAATGTTAAAATAAACCGGTGTGACATAGTTTAGTCAGTTTATGCTACGGCAACCCTATCGGCTACCAGGTTAGCTTCTCTTTATTAAGGAAGGCTGAAATCCCTCTTTTACAGTCTTCATGGCCACGCGTAACAGCATTTTGTATAGCCGCGTTTTCCAGACTTTCATGTAGTGGTAAGTCCAACACTGTGCCAATCAATTTCTTGGTTACTTTAAGCGAATTCGCCGATGCTTCCCGGCACAATCCTGATGCTACTTTTGCTACATGCTCACTGATTTCCCCGGCAGGAACAACCGCTGTAATCAATCCCAAAGATTCAGCTTTTGCCGCAGATATCAATCTGCCGGTTAATAAAATTTCCCTTGCCCGGCCTTCTCCTATCTTCCTTACCAGGAAAACGGCTACCAGCGCAGGTATAAAACCAATCTTTACTTCCGTATAACCCAGCTGCGCTTCCGGCACCACATAACTCAGATCACAAACAGTTACCAGTCCGCAACCTCCTGCTATAGCATGCCCCTCTACCTGCGCAATCACAATCTTATCAAGTTCGTAAATTTCCCTAAATAATGACATCAGTTGCCTGGAATCTTCCAGATTTTCGTCATAGGTATTTTTCTGCAGCTGCTGCAGATAATCCAGGTCCGCACCGGCACAAAAAGCCTCCCCCTTCCCTTTCAGTACAATCACCTTTACCTGCGCGTCAGCAGCGGCCTCCCGGAAGGCCGCATGCAATTCCGCCACCAGCCAGCCATTGAGCGCATTACGCTTCTCCGGACGGTTCAGGGTAATGGTGGCAACCCGCTCAGCCACTTCATAAATAAGAAACGAATAAGCCATGCGTCAGTATTTAAAGATTAACCTCCTGAAATAAAAAAAGGTGTAAGGAGCTTTCACTCTCATTACACCTTTCTTTTATATAATTTTCAGTGAGAGATATAGCAATGTAAGAAAAATATGAATATCCCTACACCCACTGCAACTACTATACGATCATTATCTGGTAATCTCCTCGATCACCTGGCCCACGTTACCACTAGGCATCTGGATATGCAACAGCGCCGCCAGTGTTGGCGTAATATCGGTCATACCTACAGTGCGGTTCGACTTACCGGCATGAATACCCCAGCCCATCCATACCAGCGGGATATGCGCGTCGTAAGGATACCATAAACCGTGAGTAGTGCCGGTTTTACCGCCATCGATATAACCTGGTGTCAGGATGACCTGAATATCGCCGCTACGCTTGGCATTCAGGCCGTTGGTGAACATATTTTTCATCACTACAGGCAATACCACATCATTCAGCTTTTTCAGCGGGAAGGCATTGGCTATCGCCGGAGATTTTAATAACTGGGAGATGATAAATTCGGAGATCTCCTTTTTGTTTTTACCGGTATTGGCAATACCATCATGGTCGAGCCAGAACTGATAGTTATCCACCGCACGGATAGCACCTTTTACGGCAAATTTCGCATTCACCTGCTCGTTGAGGGCATCCATGGCTGCTTTATCATTCCAGGTACCTCCAGGGAGCTTGTTTTCTTCCATAAAGCCCGGAACATGCGCCACACCATGGTCTGCTGTTATAAAGAACAGATAATTGCCTTTACCCACTTTCGCATCCAGGTAAGTGAAGAAGGTAGATAAGTCCTGGTCAAGGCGCAGGTAGGTATCTTCAATTTCAACGGAATTAGGTCCGAACTGGTGCCCTACATAATCTGTGGAAGACAGGCTGATAGCCAGAAAATCTGTCACGGCACCTTTACCCATTTCGTTCGCTTCAATGGCTTTTTTGGCGAATTCCAGGGTCATGGTGTTGCCGTAAGGAGTAGCAGCAACAGAACCATTGGCGATAGCGCTCAGGTCGTGCGGGAAAGACGTATTGGAAGCATTTTTATATTTTCCTTCATAAGACTTTTCATCAGCAGTACTCAGCACATAGGAAGATATCGGGTACAGCGTGTTCCATGGCTTCGCCAGGTATTGCTGCGGCAATTTTTCATTGTTGAATTCCTGCACCCAGCCAGGCAGCTGGTTCATATAATAGGTGCTGGTAATCCAGTTACCACTGCTGCCGTCGTACCAGTAAGCGGCATTGGCACTGTGTCCTGCCGGTAAAATGGCGCCACGGTCTTTGATCGCAATACCTATTACCTTGCTCTGGAAATTGTTGGACAAACGCAGTTCATCACCGATGGTAGTCACCAGCATGTTGCGCGGACTCATTTTTCCGGCGCTGGAGCTGCTGCCCACGGTAGTAACGGTAGTATCTTCTGCGCAGTAAACACTGCGGCCTAATTCAGGACTAAACCAGCTGTTGCCGATAATACCATGGATAGCAGGCACTGAACCGGTGTAAATACAGGTATGTCCGCAGGCGGTGATGGTCGGGGTATAATTAATTAGCGTATTTTCGCAGGAGAAACCCTCATTAAGCAGTCTTTTAAAACCGCCGGCGCTGTATCTGCTACCATATCTGTACAGATAATCCCAGCGCATCTGATCTACCACCACGCCCACCACCAATTTGGGTTTTCCGGCTGTTTTAATATTTTTTACAGGGAGATGATTAAATGGTTTTGGAGAAGTAGCCTTCTGGGCCCACACTGTGGAAGATGCCAGCAATAGCAGGCACGACAGTTTGTAAAATCGTTTCATCAAATTTAAATATTGTTTTATATAACTAAAATCCTGACGTATGAAGGTTTGGCCTGAAATTTTCATAAGCTGGCTGCAACAATCAAATCGGGCTCAAGTTTACAAAAAGTAATATTTTAATACCTTTGTGTCCGTTTTTATTAAACGTAATTAACCATTTCATAATATAGCATATGGATATTTTCGAGAAACTGCTGAAACATATGGGCCCTATTGGGGAACATTCAGACAGAGCCCATGGCTATTTTTCATTTCCTAAACTGGAAGGAGAAATAGGTCCCCGTATGAATTTCAGGGGAAAAGAGAAGATTGTATGGAGCCTGAACAACTATCTGGGCCTGGCTAACCACCCGGAAGTTCGTGCTACGGATGCACAGGCTGCTGCAGAGTACGGTATGGCGTCTCCGATGGGAGCACGTATGATGACGGGTAACACTAATTACCACGAGCAGCTGGAACGTGAGCTTTCCGACTACATGGGTAAAGAAGATACCACTTTGGTAAACTATGGTTACCAAGGTTTTATGAGTGCTGTCGATGCTATTTGTAACCGCCGCGATGTAATCGTTTACGATGCAGAAGCACACGCCTGCCTGATCGATGGTCTGCGTTTGCACCAGGGTCATAGTTATGTGTTCAAACACAATGATATCCAGGACCTGGAAAAACAACTGACCCGCGCTACCAAATTAGCTCAAACTTCTGGTGGTGGTATCCTCGTTATCACTGAAGGCGTATTCGGTATGGCCGGTGATCAGGGTAAACTGAAAGAAATCGCTGCCCTGAAAGATAAATATGAATTCCGCCTCGTAGTAGACGATGCACACGGCTTCGGTACTATGGGTAAAACCGGTGCCGGTACCGGTGAAGAACAAGGTGTTCAGGATAAAATCGACCTGCTCTTCAATACTTTCGCTAAATCCGGTGCTTCTATCGGTGGCTTCATCAGCGGCGAAAGACAAATCATCAACTACCTGCGCTATAACATGCGCTCCCAGATCTTTGCTAAATCACTGCCAATGCCGATCGTTATCGGTCATCTGAAACGTGTACAGCTGATGCGCAAACACCCTGAGTTCAAAGAAAAACTCTGGTCCAATGTACGCAAACTGCAGCAAGGCCTGAGAGACAGCGGTTTCGATATTGGTCATACCAACTCCCCTGTTACGCCTATCTACCTGCAAGGTGATATTCCTGAAGCTACTGCGATGTGCCTGGACCTCCGCGAAAACTATAATATCTTCTGCTCTATCATAGTTTATCCGGTTATCCCTAAAGGTCAGATCATCTACCGTATTATCCCGACTGCTTCCCACTCTGACGAGGATATCGAACTGACACTCAAAGCATTCAGCGAAACCAAAGCAAAACTCGACGCAAAAGCTTATGCTGTTGCAGAGATTCCTATGGTATAATTTCGCCTGCGGCGGGTTCTTGTCTGAGAGATAAAGACCTGTCGTTTGTTAATAAATATTTTCAGCCCGCGCCTTCGGCGTGGGCTGTTTTTTTAATACCCTGGCCGCTTTGCGGGAAAAGAAAAAGGCGCCTTTTAGCGCCTGAAAACAAAAAGGGCCGTCTCTATTTTGTAGAGACAGCCCTTACAACAAATCGTTCTTTCACTAGGTGTAAAGTTCACTCTTGTTTTCATTAGGACATGGTAGAGAACAAATGGTCTTCATAGAAAGGTTGAATCTATTGATTCATAGTATTTTAAATAGGATCGGTTTTTTTAATTAGAGAATCATTGTCATTTGATTCTTTTCAAAAATAGACTTCTATTCCCAAGTTTCTATAACACTAACGTGGTATTTTGTTAATGTCTTGTTAATAAGGCTTAACGCAATAATAATTCAGTGGCCCACCAAAATTTCCGCTTTCGAGCATTGTTTTTCCCTTTTGCGTAAACCTTAACTATCAACCTATCATAACTTTGCGGCGGCAATTCAAATTGCCGGGAAGCGAAGTCAGATATTTTTTCTTCTTAATATGATAAGAAAAATTAATAGCACGTTTGTACTTCTCTCCCAATAAGGAAGCGTAAAGAACTCAAATCTTGGACAGGAAATTATTCATCATTCACCGATTAACGGGCCTGATTGCCGGCATCATGCTACTTCTTATAAGTTGCACCGGGGCATTATTGGTATTCAGCGACGAAATTGATGAACAGCTCTATTCCCAATCTCATTATATCCAACCTGGTAATCAACCACTTCCGCTTTCCAGGCAGTTTCAGGCTGTACGCAATGCCAATTCCGGCAATCCCTACATCATGGTAGTAAAAATGCCACAGGCCAGTAACGAAACCACTGTATTCAGGGCCGAATATGATGCACAAAGGAAAATTTATTGCTTCGTAAATCCATATACCGCACAAATAGTCGATATGAGAGGAAATACCGACTATTTCATGGGCAAGGTACTCTACTTCCATTTTGAGCTGTTATCGGGC
The DNA here is from genome assembly GCF_011752935.1 of Chitinophaga sp. Cy-1792. NCBI lineage: Bacteria > Pseudomonadati > Bacteroidota > Chitinophagia > Chitinophagales > Chitinophagaceae > Chitinophaga > Chitinophaga sp. Cy-1792. Next base: position 292,055 of record NZ_VWWO01000003.1, on the reverse strand, counting down.
AAAACAGGCGCCCAGATCATCCTGGTAACAGGTATTCTCTTAGCCTGCTCCCTGCTCTCCGGCATCTGGATCTACCGCAAATCCTTCGCGAAAGTGCTCAGCTTCCGCCTCTCCATGGAATGGAGCAACCCGAAACGCCGCTGGAGAAACCTCCACCGCATCACTGGCGTATGGTCCGTAGTATTTCTGACCATTATTACTACCACAGGTATCATCATGGAACAAAAAGTTATTGCTTCCAGGAAAGGCAATACTAAAGTGGCTGAAATCCCCGCCAATGTTGACTATGATCAACTGCTGGTTCAGGCAGAACAAGCTATTCCGGGTCTTGAAATCGTTGGCGTACGCCCGCCTAAAAAAGCAGGCGCACCTATCAAAGTACTGGGCCATGCGCATGAGTCCTCCTTCTGGGGCGAATACGCATCCAATGTCTCTTTTAGCATAGATGGTAAACTTCAAAAAGTTACCGACTTCAGCAAAGCATCCTTCGCAGATAAATTCAATGCCGCTATTGCACCACTCCACTTCGGAAACTTCGGTGGCATCTTCGTAAAAATAATCTGGTCCTTGTTTGGCCTTACCCCCGGCCTCCTGTCCATGTCTGGTTTCCTGATATGGTACCGCCGCAGATTTTTAGTGAAATCAAAACAACCTGTGCCAGCTGGCATATAATACAATAGACGATTAGAAATGAAGCGAGTTTTATTATTAAGCGTATTGATCATGTTTGCTGCCTTACAACTGGCAGCACAAAACATTAACGGTAAAATCCAGGACAGTACCAATGCTGCAATCCCAGGATTACGCATATATCTTTCCGGCACCCAGAAACACGCCATCACAGACGCTAACGGTAACTTTACCCTCCGCAACGTGAAACCTGGCAGCTACAAACTGATAGCTACCGGCGTCGGTTACAATACTGTTGAAAAAGAGGTAAGTATCGAAAACAACGATATCCGCTTAGACCTGAATATGTCTACCTCTAACGTAGGACTGGGTGAAGTAGTGGTAACTGCTGGCCGTAACCGCGAAACAATCGGCACCGTGCCTTCTTCCATTACGATCATCTCCGGTAAACAATTACAGGAACAAAGCGCCATCACTACTGATATCAATCAGCTCCTCGGACTGAACGTACCTGGCCTTACACTCGGTACCAATACTGCCACTAAAAAAGGGGAAACACTCAGAGGTCGCAGTATGCTGATCATGATCGATGGTATCCCGCAGTCTACACCACTCCGTAATGGCGATAAAGACATGCGCAGCATCGATATATCAGTCATTGAAAGAGTGGAGGTGATCAAAGGCGCTACCGCAATCTATGGTAACGGCGCTGATGGTGGTATCATCAACTTCATCACTAAAAAAGCTAACAAAGACAAGCAATTCAGCGGCGCTACAGACGTTAGCACTTCAGGCTCCCTGACCAATGCAGCCAACAGCATGGGTGGCCGTGTATCGCAGAACTTCAGCGGTACCATCAATAAATTCGATTATGTGGTAAGCGGCACCTACGAACAAACAGGTGTTTATAAAGATGCTAAAGGCCAGGTAATTGCGCCTTTCCAGTCGCTGGCTCAAAACGAAAATATAAATGCTTTTGGTAAAGTAGGCTACAACATCAATGAAAATCAACGTATTGAACTGATGTACAACTACTACCGCACCATGCAAAACGCAACCTATGTTAACTCCGGTGGTAAATTTGGCGAAAGCCCGATCATCGGTGTGCTGGGAACCAGTCCTGGTGCAAAACAGGGTACGCCGTACAACCACAATGCTTACCTGAACTACAGCAACAAACGTATCTTCAGAAATACTTCCCTGGATGTAAACCTTTACTACCAGGACTTCTACACTATTTTTGAATATTCCGACTATTATGAAGGCGGTGGTAACTCAGCCATCACTTCCCACAAAAAAGGGTTGCGTGTAAACCTGAATACAACTTTCAATATCAGTCCAAACCTCAATGGTGACCTTACCTACGGAGTAGATGTACTGAATGATGTAACCGAGCAGCCGCTGGTAGATGGCCGCAAGTTTGTACCTAAAATGGACATGAAAAACTATGCACCGTATGCACAGCTGAAAGCCTATATCTTCAAGGATTTCCTCCTGAAAGCAGGCGCACGATACGAAAATGTTTCCCTGGATATCCCTGACTTTACGACCATCAAATTTGGTAACTATGCCGGTGGTGTACATGTACAGGGCGGCAACCTGCCTTATGATGCACTGACGTTCAATGCTGGCTTGCGTTATACCAAATTCCAGTATTTCAATCCTTTCGTAAGCTTCAGCCAGAGCTTCTCTCTGTATGACCTCGGCCGTACCCTCCGCCTGGCGAAGGATGTTGCCGGAGGCGCCAGCGTGAAAGGTTCTATCCAGACAGACGCCATCATCACTAATAACTATGAAGTTGGCTTCAGCAGCAATATCGGCAAGTTCAATGCTACCGGTGCTTACTATGTGAGCACTTCCAATCTGGGTACCAGTCTGGTAGACCTCAACGGTGTAGCTACACCTGAACGTGCACCTGAGCGCATACAGGGCTATGAGTTCACCGCTGGTTATCAATTCCTGCCAAACCTCTCTGTAAGTGCGTCCTATGCACACGTAGAGGGGAAGAAAGATGGTACTTCCGGCAAGGTTTATCTCCCTGGCAGCCGCATTTCTCCCGATAAAGGAACATTGAATGTAAACTACTCTCCGCTGAAAGAAAAACTCGATGTAGGTGTGTATTATGTTTACAGCGGCTCCCGCAAACGTTTTGCGCTGAACCCTAAAACCAATGACTGGGACCTGGGTGCAGGACCTGTTAGCAGCTTCAGCCTGGTAAACCTTTATACTGCCTACCATTTCAATAAGGCAACTACTATTCGCCTCGGTGTGGATAACCTGTTCAACGCAGACTACTACCCGGTAATGGCGCAGTCACGCGTAACTACCGATTCCTATATCAAAGGTTCTGGTGCCCGCTTTAATCTGGGATTAAATTATAGGTTCTAATAGCTATTTTGCAGATATTAAAAAGGCCGCCTCTACTGAGTAGAGACGGCCTTTTTGCTTATTAGCAGGTTATGCATACTGTCCAACCTGATAGCCACCAGGAACTGTCTGAAAAGCAATATTCATTCTGTTCCAGACATTGATCATGCCGATGGCCAGCGTGATATCGGCAATTTGTTGTTTATCGTAGAACTGCAGCAGTTTCTCGAAGGTTTCCTCTTTAACATGCATGAGTGTTACTTCTTCCGTATAAGCCAGTACAGCCTGTTCTTCTGCAGTGTAGTAAGGGCATTCTCTCCATGCGCCTATTGAATAGAGTCGTTGTGGGTTTTCACCATTATGAACCGCATCTTTAAAGTGCATATCCAGGCAATATGCACAGCCATTCATCAGGGAAACACGGAAGTTGATCAGCTCCTGAATTACCGGGCTGATACCGGAATTTTTAATGTAGCCGCCGGTTTTGAAAAGACCGTCTAAAAAACCTTTGTTAGTGTCCTGGAAGGTGATTCTTGCTTTCATAATATTTGATTTTGTAAGTGTTTTAATAATTGGATTCGTATATAAGACCAATATCAAAATCAAAACGTGACAGCTTTCCGGAAAAAACACAAGGAAATTTTACAAATTGGCCATAGTGGCTGGTTTTAAAAATAAAAAAGGGCTAACCGATATCGGTTAGCCCTTATATTTTTTAGCCGTAAGGCTATTATTTCAGATGTTCTTCGATAGACACGTCGTAAGCTTTTTTCCAGTCGCTTACTTTAGCCCATGTTTCACCGTTTACAACGATGCTTTCACCTTTAACCACACCTACTTTTTCAGCACGGATAGAAGTTTCTGTTGCATCGATCAGACCATGAATGATAGCATCAAATTTCTCTTTGTTTTCAGGTTTGATGGTTACCACAACACGGCTCTGGCTTTCACCGAACAGGAAGGCATCTTTACGGAAATGATCGTTCAGTTTCAGTTCGAAGCCGAGGTTGTTAGGCATCGCTTTTTCGAACAGGGTCACGAACAGACCACCTTCGCTGACATCATGTGCAGACTGCAATAAACCGGCTTTGTTCAGTTTAGTGATCGCCTGTTGAACATGAAGTTCTTCGTCCAGGTTAAAGTGAGGAGCAGGGCTGAATTCAACACCAACGATTTTGCTCAGGTATTCAGAGCTGTTGATATCATTACGGCTGCGGCCGATAATATAAACCAGGTCACCTTCATTTTTGAAATCAAGGGTGAGACGGGTGTTTTTATTATCGAGTACACCCAGCATACCAATGGTTGGAGTAGGATATACAGGACCGTCCGGAGACTGGTTGTAGAAGCTCACGTTACCGCCGGTAACCGGGGTATTGAATTTGCGGCAGGCCTCGCCCATACCTTTGATAGCGTATACGAACTGGTAGTAAACTTCCGGATCGTAAGGGTTACCGAAGTTGAGACAGTTGGTGATGGCTACTGGTTCACCGCCGGAGCAAACGATATTACGCGCTGCTTCAGCAACAGCAATCTGGCCACCAACATGAGGATCAGCAAATACATAGCGGCTGTTACAGTCAGTAGTAACTGCCAGTGCTTTTTCAGTTCCTTTTACCAACACGATAGCAGCATCGCTAGGTGCATTGGTGCTGGCGTTTGCAGTACCTACCATGCTGTCGTACTGGTTGTAAACCCAGCGTTTGGAAGCGATGTTAGGCAAAGCGACGATTCTTTCAGCTATTTGTTTAGCGTTGGCAACATCCGGGATGTTCTGGATGTCGAAAGCTTTGATTTTAGAGAAGTAAGCAGGTTCGGTGTAGGCTCTGTGATATTGAGGAGCGCCACCACCCAGTACCAGTGATTCTGCAGGAACTTCGGCTTCGAGTTCGCCGTTCATGTAGAAACGCAGGTTTTTATCTTTGGTCACTTCACCGATCTGTACACAGTGGAGGTCCCATTTCTCGAAGATGTCGAGTACTGGTTGTTCCTGGCCTTTTTTCACCACGATCAGCATACGCTCCTGGCTTTCGCTCAGCAGCATTTCCCATGCTTTCATGTTTTCCTGACGGGTAGGTACTTTATCCAGCCAGATGTTCATACCATGTTCACCTTTTGCACTCATTTCGGCAGTAGAGCAGGTAATACCGGCTGCGCCCATATCCTGCATACCAATGATAGCTTTGGTTTTGATGATTTCGAGGCATGCTTCCAGCAATTTCTTTTCCTGGAATGGATCGCCTACCTGAACTGCCGGTAAATCTTCCGCACTGTCTTCTGTAATGTTGGCAGAAGCGAAAGAAGCACCACCGATACCATCTTTACCGGTAGCAGAACCAACGATGAATACAGGATTTCCTTCACCATATGAGGTAGCGGAAACAGTCTGTCCAACTTTTACGATACCTACGCTCATCGCGTTTACCAGTGGGTTAGTACCGTAGCAGTCTTCAAAATAAACTTCACCACCTACAGTAGGAACGCCGAAGCAGTTACCGTAGTGGCCGATACCATGTACAATACCTTTTACGAGGTGTTGTGTTTTCTTATCGTTGATATTACCGAAACGCAGTGAGTTTAAGGCTGCGATAGGACGTGCACCCATGGTGAAGATATCACGGTGGATACCACCCACACCGGTAGCAGCACCCTGGAATGGTTCAATAGCTGACGGGTGGTTGTGAGATTCGATTTTAAATACCACCGCATAGCCATCGCCAATGTCAACAAGACCGGCGTTTTCTTCACCAGCTTTTACCAGCAGGCGATCTCCTTCACGTGGCAGTGATTTCAGCCACACGATTGAGTTTTTGTAGCTGCAATGCTCACTCCACATTACAGAGTACATACTCAATTCGGTAAAATTTGGAGTGCGGCCTAAGTGGGATTTAATTCGTTCAAACTCGTCAGCGGTAAGTCCTAGCTGTTCAGCAATTTCTACGGTGGTTTGCATGTATTTAAGTATAAAAAACCGAGTAATTAAAAAGAAGATGCAAACCTACATGATTTTCCTGCAAATCCCAAGTGCAAACCCATTTAGGAGGTGCCTTCCGTTTCTGTTAAAGTAGAAATATAACCCTGCCGGGAGCTTTTTCATGGATAAAGATTCACACTATTTAAATAGATTATTTTCATAAATCATTCATTATGACAGATAATAGAAAAGGAAGAGGGATTTAGGCAGATATATACATATTAATATGAGATACAAAATAGATGTGCAAGCGCTTATCATATTACATTATTTTTAATTTATCATTTTCAGAGGAGATCGACCTCATTTTTTTGACTAAATGAAAAAATAAAAGACTTTTTGAGACCCAAAATGTAATTTTTTGGTTAAACAGAACAATTTTATTGCATTTACCAAGCATAATGTGTTCTTTTGTGTAAAATTATTACAGCATGCAATCGTTACGTTTTACCGCGCTGGAAGGATTAGCTGGCGTAGACTCCAAACTCACTGAGCATAATGGCAAAATCACCGAAGTATTCGGTTCCAATGTATTTGCCGGCAGAATCGTGCGTGAATACCTGAGCGACGAAGCTTATAAAAGCCTCATGAACTCCATCAAGAATGGCACCAAGCTCGAGCGTAAAATGGCTGAGCAAATTGCTTCCGGTATGAAAGCCTGGGCAATGAAAAAAGGTGTTACTCACTATTCCCACTGGTTCCAACCACTGACTGGTACTACTGCTGAAAAGCATGACTCTTTCTTCACCCTGAAAGCTGATGGCTCTGCCCTCGAAACTTTTGACGGTGATGCGCTGGTACAACAGGAGCCAGATGCTTCCAGCTTCCCTAACGGTGGTCTGAGAGCAACTTTCGAAGCTCGTGGTTATACCGCATGGGACCCTTCTTCCCCAGCCTTCATCCTGGAACAAGGATATGGTAAAACCCTCTGCATTCCTACTATCTTCGTAGCATACACCGGTGAATCACTGGACTACAAAGCTCCTCTCCTGAAAGCACTCGCTGCAATCGATAAAGCTGCTGTAGACGTATGTAACTATTTCGATAAAAACGTTACCAAAGTAACCCCTACCCTCGGTTGGGAACAGGAATACTTCCTGGTAGACGAAAACCTCGCTAACGCTCGCCCTGACCTGATCATGACCGGCCGTACCGTTGTTGGTCACGCTCCTTCCAAAGGTCAGCAGCTGGAAGACCACTACTTCGGTGCTATCCCTGAAAGAGCTTATGCTTACATGCGCGATTTCGAAGAAGAATCCTATAAACTGGGTATTCCTTTAAGAACACGCCACAATGAAGTAGCTCCTTCTCAGTTCGAATGCGCTCCTATCTTCGAAGAAGTAAACATCGCAGTTGACCACAACTCCCTGCTGATGGACGTAATGAACAAAGTAGCTAAACGTCACAAACTGAAAGTTCTCCTGCACGAGAAACCATTCGCTGGTATCAACGGTTCAGGTAAACATAATAACTGGTCTATGGCTACCGATACCGGCGTTAACCTGCTGGCTCCGGGTAAAACCCCTAAGACCAACCTCATGTTCCTCACCTTCTTCGTTAACACTATCAAAGCTGTTCACGATTACGCTGACCTCATGAGAGCTTCTATCGCCTCCCCTAGCAACGATTTCCGTCTGGGCGCAAACGAAGCACCTCCTGCTATCATCTCCGTATTCTCCGGTAAATACCTCTACGAAGTACTGCAGGAAGTTAAATCCCGCGTAAGCAACAAATTCGACGAACAAGACGAAGCTATCCTGAAACTGGACCTGCACCGTCATATTCCGGAACTGATGCTGGACAACACCGACCGTAACCGTACTTCTCCGTTCGCCTTCACCGGCAACAAGTTCGAGTTCCGCGCCGTAGGTTCTTCCGCAAACTGTGCTTCTGCAATGACTGTTCTCAACTCTATCGTAGCTAAAACCCTGACCGACTTTAAAGTTGAAGTGGATAGCCTGATCGAAAAAGGTGAGAAAAAAGAGATTGCAATTATGCAAACTCTCAGAAAATATATTGTAGATTCGGAAAAAGTTCTGTTCGAAGGCGACGGCTACAGCGAAGAATGGGAAAAAGAAGCTGAAAAAAGAGGTCTCGAAAATATCAAAACCACTCCTAAAGCTCTCGACGCTTTCGTTACGCCTAAAGCTGCCAAACTGTTTACCGAAGTTGGCGTATACAACGAGAAAGAACTGCATGCACGTCACGAAATCCTCCTGGAAGACTACGTGAAAAAAGTGCAGATCGAAGCCCGCGTAATCGGTGACCTCGCTACCAACAACATCCTGCCTTGCGCAATCAGCTACCTCAACGACCTGATTGCCAACATCAAAGGCCTGAAAGAAATTGGTCTTGGCGAAGAAGCTGTTAAAGCGCAAAAACAAATTGCCGCAAAAATTTCTGAACATATTAATGTCATCAGCGAAAACGTACAGGCTATGATTGAGGCACGTAAAGTTGCCAACAAACTGACCGACAGCCGTGAAAAAGCTATTGACTACTGTGAGAAAATCAAGCCTTACTTTGATGTGATCCGTTACCACTCCGATAAACTGGAGTTCCTGGTAGATGACAAAAAATGGGCATTGCCTAAATACAGAGAGCTGCTTTTCTTGCGATAAAACCGTAAGATTGTTTTGGTGTATGATTAGCCCCGGATTTTCATCCGGGGCTTTGTTTTTTCTGTCCCGACTTTATCTGCCCCAACTTTAAACGAAGCCATTAATAAACAGTCAAAAAGATAAATTCATGTAACATGCGTCACCTGTTACTACTTATTTGTTTGACTGTTTCAATTGCCGCAACGGCACAGGATTCCAGCGACGTAAAAAATCTCAACCTATCTCCCGCCCAAACTTCCCGGCTAAAAGAGATTAATAAAACATTTATCAAGGATGCCCAACTCATCCGTCAGGATAAAACCCTTTCTGATGCAGATAAAAAAACCAAACTGCAATCCCTGAGCTATGCCCGTGAGGATAAAATCAAAACTGTTCTCACCCCGGACCAGGTCAGTAAATGGCAGCAACAACACCTGGCCATGCACCAGATGGCAGATATGCATAAAAAAGACACCCAGAAAGTAACGGCACATATCAAAGACCAGCTCAACCTCACGGATGACCAGGCCAAACGCTTCAAAGTCATCAATAAAGAATATAAAACACAGTTGAAAGCTGTCAGACAGGATAATACCTTGTCCAGACAAGAAAAGACACAAAAACAGGATTCCCTGAAAACAGCAGAAGACACCCAGATAAAAGGCCTGCTTTCAGATGACCAGTACAGCAAATACCAGGAACTGAAAATCGAAATGCAGGAGCGCATGAGGGAGCTGAAAAGAACCCAGAACCGCGACCTGCCTGGAAAAAATGCACCAGGTAAAAGTTAATAACAAAAAAAGCGGTCTCTACTTGGTAGAGACAGCCTTTCTGAAATAATTTAAATAAAAAACGCTCCGGACCGGAGCGTTTTTTTTATTGCAGTTTGAAAGTTTCGATGAACTTGGTAGTGAAATTACCTTTTCTGAAGTTCTCATCACGCATCAGCTGCTGATGGAAAGGAATGGTAGTCTTCACACCTTCAATTACGAACTCGCTCAGTGCACGTTCCATGGTATTGATGGCCTCTTCGCGGGTTTGAGCCACAGCGATGATTTTTGCCACCATAGAATCGTAGAAAGGAGGAATAACATAACCGGCATAGATATGTGAATCCACACGAACACCATGACCACCAGGGATGTGCAGGGTAGTAATCCTGCCCGGAGATGGACGGAAATCGTTGTATGGATCTTCCGCATTGATACGGCACTCAATAGCGTGCATCTGCGGTGTATAGTTTTTACCGGAGATAGGAATACCAGCAGCGATCTTGATTTGTTCCTTAATCAGATCAAAGTTGATAACTTCTTCTGTAACACAGTGTTCTACCTGGATACGGGTGTTCATCTCCATGAAGTAGAAGTTACGGTGTTTATCTACCAGGAACTCAACGGTACCAACACTTTCGTAGTTGATAGCAGATGCAGCAGCGATAGCAGCAGCACCCATTTTCTCACGGAGTTCAGGCGTCATGAAAGGAGAAGGTGATTCTTCTACCAGTTTCTGATGACGACGCTGGATAGAGCAGTCTCTCTCAGAAAGGTGACATACTTTACCGTATTGGTCGCCGGCAACCTGGATTTCAATATGGCGAGGCTCTTCCACGAATTTCTCCATGTAGATACCATCGTTGTTGAATGCTGCACGTGACTCACTTTTAGCCATGGTATAAGCATTCTCCAGTTCAGCTTCTTCCCAAACCACACGCATACCTTTACCACCACCACCGGCAGTAGCTTTCATGATAACAGGGTAGCCCATTTTGTTTGCCAGCATTCTGGCTTCAGCTACATCTTTCAGCAAACCTTCTGATCCTGGAATAACAGGAACGCCTGCAGCAATCATGGTTTCTTTGGCAGTCATTTTATCACCCATTTTACGGATCATCTCCGCTGTAGGGCCGATAAACTTAATACCATGCTCACCACAGATTTCAGCAAAACGGGCATTTTCAGCCAGGAAGCCATAACCAGGGTGGATAGCGTCAGCGTTGGTAATCTCCGCTGCAGCCATCAGGTGAGGGATATTCAGATAAGACTCACTGCTCTGCGGTTTACCAATACATACCGCCTCGTCTGCAAACTTCACATGCAGGCTGTCTTTATCTGCTGTAGAATAAACTGCCACCGTTTTGATACCCATTTCCTTACAGGTACGGATAATACGCAGGGCAATTTCTCCACGGTTAGCAATCAATATTTTTTTGAACATTGTTTTCCTGATAAGTTAAGAAAAGAGAATAGCCTCCAGAAATTAGCCTTTAGTATTGCAAATAATGCGAAAACTAAAGGCTAACTACCAAAGGCTAAATGCTATTATGGTTCTACTAAAAATAAAGGTTGGTCATACTCTACCGGAGAAGCGTCGTCAACGAGCACTTTCACGATTTTACCAGATACTTCACTTTCAATTTCATTGAACAGTTTCATTGCTTCGATGATGCAAACAACTTTGCCAGGAGCAACTTCGTCTCCTACATTAACAAATGCAGGTTTATCAGGACCCGCAGAACGGTAGAAAGTACCGATCATTGGCGATTTGATAGTGATCAGGTTGTCAGCTTTAGGTGCTGCCGGAGCCGCAGCTGGTGCTGCTGGTGCCGCAACCGGAGCTGCTGCAGGAGCCGCAGGAGCAACAGCCTGTACAGGCGCTACAGCTGCAGGTACAGCAATTACCTGCTGTACTTCGTTGTCTTTTTGTTTTATTGTAATCTTAAACGTGTCCTGCTCAATGCTCAGTTCACTGATATTTGATTTGTTAATCATTTTTACCAGTTCCTGAATCTGTTTAAAGTCCATGTAGACAGCTTTTGGTTTAGAAATGTGATATAGTTAGTTCTCGAAAAAAATACTATCTCAATTATTTTACTCTCTCGATATATTCACCGGTTTTGGTGTTGATGCGGATCATCTCACCTTCTTCAACGAACAAAGGAACCATTACAGTAGCACCGGTTTCAACGGTTGCTGGTTTCAGTGTACGGGTAGCGGTATCACCTTTAACGCCTGGCTCTGAATAAGTTACCAGTGCAACAATTTTATCAGGTAATTCAACCGCCATAAACTGGTCAGTTTCAGTGTTGATCTGAACCATTACTTCCTGACCATCTTTCAGGAATTGTGGTGCATCGATTGTCTGCTCTTCCATGATGATCTGCTCGAAAGTCTCATTATCCATGAAGTTATAACCAGTGTCATCTTTATATAAGAATTGGAAAGGCTTCTTTTCGATACGAACCGGGAAAATGGTATCGCCGGAGTTCCAGGTATGCTCGATAGAACGTGTATTGTCAACGCCCTTCAATTTAGCCCAAACCTTTGCTGCTGCACGGGCGGTTTTGTTCTGACCAAACTCTACAACAGAATACAAGCTGTTATCCAGCTTGATGATTAATCCTGTTCTGATATCTGCGGTGGTAGCCATAAAAGCTTACTATTTTTTAAGTTAAAAATTTATAAGGAATGCAAAAGTAAAAAATTTGGCATATGAACGAGCAACTAATTCCCAAAAATAGGCAGAATAGTCCCTTTTTGACGCAATTTTCTGTATTTTAATGCAGAAAATGACATTAAAGGGGTAAATTGACGGCAAATTCAAGAAACATTACGACGTATGCGCTATCTCTTTTTACTGCTCTCCATCTGCATGCCAATGCTGTTAAAGGCCCAATTTAACCAGGCCGCTGCCAATGCAAAACCGCCATACCTGCAGTACCCGGTTATTCCAACCTTTAAATTTACCCTCCCTGATGGTAATACCATTACCAAAAGAGACCTCAAAAGGGAAAATACACTGGTTTTTGTGTTCAGCGTAGATTGTGACCATTGTAAGCACCTCACAGAAGAAGTGATCCAGAATATGGACAAATTTAAGAAATACCAGATCCTGATGGTAACACCGTTCCAGGTCGCTCAGATGAAAGAATATTACGAACACTACAACATCGCCAAATATCCTAACATCACCATGGTAAGCGAACCTACCCGCCAGATCATGTATTTCTACGACCTGCATTTCTTCCCGGGCCTCTACATTTATACCGCCAAAGATAAGTTTGTAAAAGGATTCGAAGGATCAGCAAAAGTAGATTCTCTGCTTTATTACCTGAAATAGTCAGCCCACAGCGCTTTTTAAAATATTTAGGGGATGAAATACAAGCCAGTATTGTATTTCATCCCCTTCCTTTTTTATTTCAGAGATTTCTTCCAACAAAAGCCATTTGTTGATATCTATTGCGTAAATTGATTAGACATTAGTTTTTTTTGTTCACTTTAAAGCCATAGATAAGATGAAAGTCACAGTAGTAGGAGCCGGCAATGTAGGCGCTACCTGCGCCAATGTACTGGCCCACAGAGATTTTTTAACAGAGGTGGTTTTGCTTGATATCAAGGAAGGAACAGCAGAAGGGAAAGCCCTGGATACATGGCAGCAAGCCCCGATAGACTATTACAGTACCAAAGTAACCGGTGTAACCAACGACTACACCAAAACTGCCAACAGCGACGTCGTGGTGATCACCTCCGGCCTGCCCCGCAAACCCGGCATGAGCCGCGATGACCTGATCTCTACCAACGCAAACATCGTAAGGTCAGTAACTGAAAATATTACCAAACAGTCCCCGGACGCCATTATCATCGTTGTCAGCAACCCGCTCGACGTCATGACCTATTGCGCCTACCTGGCTGCCAAAAAAGACAGCAGCAAAGTATTCGGCATGGCCGGTATCCTCGATACCGCCCGCTATCGCGCTTTCCTCGCAGATGAAATCGGATGTTCCCCTAAAGACATCCAGGCAATTCTCATGGGCGGCCATGGCGACACCATGGTACCTCTCCCACGGTACACCACCGTTGGTGGTATCCCCGTTACGGAACTCGTTGCCGCAGATAAACTCGAAGCCATCATCCAACGTACCAAAGTAGGTGGCGGCGAAATCGTTAACCTCCTGGGTACTTCTGCATGGTATGCCCCAGGTGCTGCAGCTGCACAAATGGTGGAAGCCATTCTCAAAGACGAAAAACGCGTATTCCCTGTATGCGCATGGCTTACAGGCGAATATGGACTCAAAGATATCTACCTCGGCGTACCCGTTATCCTCGGTAAAAAAGGTATCGAAAAAATTATAGAACTCCAGCTTAACGCAGAAGAAAAAACTTTACTCAACACCTCTGCCAAACATGTGAAAGAAGTAATGGATGTCCTGGACAATATGAAGGAAAAGGTTTAAAACCCTTCTCACAGGACATTAAAAAATACGCTCCGCGTTAAATCCTATACAATAAATGCCCCCGTCAGTGCTATACTACGGGGGCATTTACATAAATAATTAACGAAACATCAGCATAACATACTTTCCTCATTCACGGATTAATACGTACACTCATCAGCCAATTTTTCCATTGAAAAATTAAAATAAAAACCCCGCTGATTTGCTCAACCAATACAAGCTTAGATTGTTCCTTTATTTTCAACATCTTAAAAGCTATAATTAGCTCAAAGTGTTAAATAGTGTTAAAAAGAATCGTAATTTCGTAATTACTTTGATCTATCTTTTGTGCGTATGTCTAATCTGGAAAAGTTAATTACTCAAAAATCCTTCCTTAACGAGTATCACAAAGGACTTGTCAGTCTAATATTTGTGGGCAACTGGCTAACAGCCCGTCATCAGCAGTTTTTCAAAAAATATGATATCACCATGCAGCAGTTCAATATACTGCGCATATTGCGTGGCCAGCATCCGCAGGCTGCCAGTATCAATGTGCTGAAAGACCGTATGCTGGATAAAATGAGCGATGTGTCACGACTCGTTGAGCGCCTCCGCAAAACAGAACTGGTAGAACGCAAAAGCAGTGAAATAGACAGGCGTGCGGTAGATGTCCGCATTACGGATAAAGGCCTGGAACTACTTGCCAAAATAGATGAAGACCTGGACCAGCTGGAAAATATCCTGAATGGCTTAAGCGAAACAGAAGCTGCCCAACTAAACCATTTACTGGACAAGGTGCTTGATCACTACGCATAAAAAAACCGGTTCACATCGCTGCGAACCGGCCTTCTTTTTTTATTTTTTTTTTTTAGATAGTCTCCAGGTAATTCAAATCTTTACCGAAAGTCTCTTCCGTTGTCCAGGCAGCTATTACCGCCAGTCCTATACATACTACTGCCACCAAAGCAGCACTATGTAACAGATTAAAATGCCCCTGTAAAGTCACAAACAGGATTGAAATCAATGGCAGCATACCTCTTGCAAAGTTAGGCACCGTAGTGGCTACAGTAGCTCTAAGGTTGGTACCAAAGCTTTCCGCGGCAATGGTTACAAATATTGCCCAGAAACCAACACTGAAGCCCATAAACGTACATACAGTATAGAAAACAACTGTCGTTGCACCATGGAGATTCAGGTAGATGCCCACCATTATCGCTGTCAGTGCCAGGAACAATAACATCACTTTCTTCCTGCTTTTCAATACCTGACTGATTAAGCCACTGCTAAAATCTCCAATTACCAGTCCGGCATAGGTGAAAGCAACGGCATCCCCCGGATTGATAGCGCCTTTAACACCCATTTCCGCAGCAAACTTGTTCGAGAAAGCTATCAGAATACCCACTACAAACCAGGTGGGAGTACCCAGCAGAATACATTTCAGGTATTGCAGGAAACGTTTTTTATCGGTAAATAATGCGATGAAACTTCCTCTGGTATTGGCGCTTGCCTTTACCTGGTTAAAGAGATGAGATTCCATTACACTTACGCGCAGCAACAGTAAACCCAGGCCCAGGCCACCTCCGATAAAGTAGCAAATGCGCCAGTCGCCCACCGCCTTAGCAATCAGGTTGGCAGCAACGGCTCCCGAAACACCCACTGTGGCCACTATCATTGTACCATAGCCGCGTTTTTCTTTCGGCAATATTTCTGATACCAGCGTGATACCTGCTCCCAGCTCTCCTGCCAGCCCGAAGCCCGCTACAAATCGCCAGAGCACATAACCATTGATACCGTGTACAAAGCCATTGGCAATATTGGCAATAGAATAAATAAGAATGGACCCAAACAAAACACTTAATCTTCCTTTCTTATCTCCCAGAATACCCCAGAAAATACCGCCAATGAGCAGGCCTACCATCTGGATGTTGATCAATAAAAGACCGGCGCCGGCATCTATTTCACTCTGGGGAAGGCCTAAGGATTTTAAACTGGGTACTCTTACAATCGTAAAAAGTAACAGATCATAGATATCTACAAAATACCCTAAGGAGGCAACAATTACTGCGATATTAAATATAGACGCAGAACGATTATCGGTTTTCATGTAGCGTGGTTGATAAAACTTAGTAAATAATTTAAGATAGAAAAACAAAATGCCGTGAAAGATAATATTTCACGGCATTCTTTTTAAATTTTTTTATAAATTATTTTTATTTGGATTCAGATTCCTCTGTAGCCTTGGCAGCTTCTGTTTTGATAGGGCCTTTGGCTTTGCCAAAAAGCAATTTGAAAAGTACCGGGAAAGTAGTTACTACTACGAGGCCAATAACAATCAATTCCAGGTGGTCTTTCAATCCAGGGAATTTCTTACCCAGGAAGTAACCAGCCAGCATCATGGAAAATACCCATGCAAATGAACCTATGAGGTTGAAGAACATGAATTTCTTACGGTCCATTCCCACAATTCCTGCTACAATTGGTGCAAAAGTGCGGATAATAGGCAGAAAACGGGCAAAAAAGATGGCACCACCACCATATTTCTCATAGAAATCATGCGCCTGATGCAGGTGCTTCTTCTTAAAGAAGAAGGTATCTTTTCTATTATATAACATCGGTCCGGATTTTCGTCCAAACCAGAAACCTACCATATTACCCAGTACGCCGGCAACGGCAATTAACAGCATCAGCACTACGAAAGGAGCATCATGAAAGCTGGCACTCAGTTCATTACCATAAAATCCTGCAAGAAAGAGCAGTGAATCTCCTGGCAAAAAGAAGCCTACAAAAAGTCCGGTTTCGGCAAAAATGATAGCTATTAACAGGTATAGCCCGCCATTATCAATAATCCAGGCAGGATTAATGAGGTGTCTAAATAACTCTATTATCTGGTCCATGCGATAAAAAATACTTTCGGGATCGGTAAATTATAAATTATTCTTTTATGAGAATGTTAATCTTTGGCATCAGGAGCTGGCGTTGGCACTTTCCAGGTCCAGTTTATCTTCCCATTTAGATACTACTGCAGTTGCCATGGCATTACCAATTACGTTGGTGGCAGAGCGACCCATATCCAGCAGGTGGTCTACGCCCAGCAGCAGTAATAACCCTGCTTCCGGAATATCAAACATAGACAATGTCCCTGCAATTACTACCAGTGATGCACGTGGCACACCGGCAATACCTTTACTGGTGATCATCAATACCAGCAACATGGTAATCTGCTGTTGCAGCGGCAGGTGCATACCGTATGCCTGGGCAATGAACAGGCTGGCAAAGGTCATATACATCATAGAACCATCCAGGTTGAAGGAATAACCTAGTGGCAATACAAAACTTACAATTCGTTTATCACAGCCGAAACGCTCCAGTTCCGCCATGGTACGAGGATAGGCAGCTTCACTGCTGGCGGTGCTGAACGCCAGGATCACCGGGTCCTTGATCAGGCCAAGCAGGCGGAATACCGGCTTGCCGAGGATCATCCATCCCACCAGTGCCAGTACTATCCATAAACTGAACAGGCCGGCGTAAAATTGCGTGATGAATTTACCGTATATCCATAAAACACTTAGTCCCTTGTCTGCAATAATAGCAGCCATAGCCGCGAATACGGCAAATGGTGCAAAATTCATAACGAAGCCGGTCACTTTCAACATGATATGAGCAACGCTGTCCATCAGTTTCACTACTGGCAGTGCGGCTTCTCCGATAGCAGCGGCAGCTACACCAAAGAATATGGAAAACACCACGATCTGGAGGATCTCATTATCGGCCATGGCCTTGATTACGCTATCCGGTACCACATGGTGAAAGAAGTTTTTCAGCGTCATATCAGCCTTGGCAACACCGGAAGCCGCATGAACATCCGGCAGGGGTAATGACAGCGAAAGGCCTGGTTTCATGATATTCACGAGCACCAGCCCAAGGAACAATGATACAAAGGTTGCACTGATAAACCACAGCATTGTTTTACCACCTACGCGTCCAACTGCTTTAATGTCACCCATTTTAGCCACACCTACCACCAGTGTGGAGAATACGAGTGGGGCAATGATCATTTTTATAAGACGGAGGAAAATATCTGTAAGAATAGATATGTTGTCTGAAAATTTCTTGATACTAGCTTGTTGTTCGGGTGTTGGCTGGCCGTTTCCAAGTGAGTAGTTTACTATATAACCTGTCGCAATGCCAATTATCATGGCAGCAAAGATGTAAATAGTAAGCTTGTTGGATTTCTTCATGCGACGGTAGAATTAATTGCGATAATCGTTTGAGTTGTAACCTAAAATTTCCCAAAAATAAGGTTACTACCGTTAATATGAGCTACCAGAGGTAAAATAAAAGGCTGGTTTTTGATTTCCAGTTATTATATTTGGCGACTAACAATCAACAACAAACAAATCTACCTTAAAACAATCAACCACTAATTGGCTTATGAGCAAACTATTTGCCAAGAAACAACTGTCTGTATTACTTTCGGAAGCTTCTGATTCAGAGAAGGGTCTCAAAAGAACGCTTGGAGCAGGATCATTAATCGCGCTGGGAATCGGTGCTATCATTGGTGCTGGTTTATTCGTTAGAACTGCGGCCGCTGCTGGTCAGCATGCTGGCCCGGCTGTAACAATATCCTTCATCATCGCTGCCATTGGCTGCGCCCTTGCCGGATTATGCTATGCCGAATTTGCCTCTATGATTCCGATCGCAGGTAGTGCCTATACCTATTCTTATGCCACTCTCGGAGAATTTATTGCCTGGATCATCGGATGGGACCTCGTGCTGGAATATGCACTGGGAGCCGCCACGGTAGCCATCGGATGGTCGCAGTACCTCAACAAATTACTTGTGAAGAGCGTTGGGATATCCATTCCTTATGAATGGTCGCACAGCCCATTTGAAGTAAGCGATGCCGGTGTTCATGGTATTATGAACTTACCGTCTGTCTTCATTCTGTTACTGATGACAATGCTGCTGGTACGCGGGATCTCCGGTTCAGCCATTGTTAATAACATTATCGTAATTACGAAAGTTGCGATCGTAATGTTATTTATCTTCTGCGGATGGCAGTTTATCAATCCGGCTAACCACACACCTTTCACTATCGCAGCTGATGCTGGTACTGTTACCATGCACAATGGCCAGGTAGTGGATTATTCCAACTTCTGGAACCACGGCTGGGCCGGGGTGCTCAGAGGTGCAGGTGTTGTATTCTTTGCGTTTATCGGCTTCGATGCGGTATCTACTGCCGCGCAGGAAACCAAGAATCCAAAGAGAAACATGCCTATTGGTATCCTCGTTTCCCTGGTTATCTGTACAGCACTGTACATCCTCTTCTCTTACGTTTTAACTGGTATTGCACCATATAAAGATTTCACCAGGGCCGGTGGCGAAGCGTCAGTTGCCTATGCGATCGATACTTACATGCCTGCAAGCTATGGCTGGTTATCTACCTTCATCACCGTTGCGATCCTTGCTGGTTTCAGCTCTGTGATCCTGGTAATGCTGCTGGGCCAGACCCGCGTATTCTACTCTATGAGTAACGACGGACTGGTTCCTCCTGTATTCGCAAAACTGCACCCTAAATACCGTACTCCTTACCGCTCACAGTGGATGTTCTTCGTATTCACTACCCTGTTTGCTGCCTTCGTGCCAGACAGCGTAGTAGGTGATATGACCAGTATCGGTACACTGTTCGCCTTCGTATTGGTGTGCATTGGGGTTATTGTGATGAGAAAAACCAATCCGGAAGTACCACGTGCCTTCAAAACACCTTGGGTACCGATTGTTCCTATCCTCGGCGCACTGTTCTGCCTGACCATGATCGTTAGTCTTGGCCTGGAAAACTGGACCCGCCTGTTCGTATGGCTGGGTATCGGATTTATCATCTACTTCAACTATAGTGTGAAACATAGTAAGGCCCGTAAGCTGATGGAATAATCCTTTTGATGATTTCATTACTTTGCAGGATTAGCTTAAATTTGTGGATTATTTTAAAGATCCAACATAAGATACCGCTCCAATGGGAAGAATATTTGAAGTTCGTAAATCCACCATGTTTGCCCGCTGGGACAGGATGGCAAAACAGTTTACCAGAGTTGGTAAGGACATAGCAATCGCCGTAAAGGCCGCTGGACCTGACCCTGACAATAACCCTGCACTTCGTCGCTGCATCGTGAACGCAAAGGCAGTTAACATGCCGAAAGACCGTGTTGATGCTGCTATCAAGCGTGCAATGGGTAAAGACAAGACAGATTATGAGGAAGTTGTATATGAAGGATATGCTCCACACGGTATCGCCATCATGGTAGATACTGCTACTGATAACACCACCCGTACTGTTGCCAACGTGCGTATGCACTTCAACAAATGCGGCGGTACGCTTGGTAACAGTGGATCCGTAGCATTCATGTTCAACCGTGTAGGTGAATTCAAAGTGAAAAATGCTGGTCAGGACCTGGAAGAACTGGAACTGGAACTGATCGACTTCGGTCTGGAAGAAATTGGAGAAGATGCTGAAGGCAATATTATCGTTCGTGCTGCATTTACTGAATTCGGTAATATGTCTAAAGCGCTGGAAGATAAAGGCCTGGAAGTTATCAGCTCAGAACTGAAACGTATCCCTGCAAACACTGTTGAACTGTCTGAAGAACAGGCAAAAGAAGTGCTTGAGCTCGTTGATCGCCTGGAGCAGGACGATGACGTTCAGCAGGTTTTCCACAATCTGAAGTAAGTACAAAATACCATAAAGAAAAGGTCCTGCTGTAATGGCAGGACCTTTTTAGTTTCAACGGATAGTAAGCAGCCAATAGTGTAGGTGTATCAGGCCTTGACAATTTCTTCTGTCCTGGTGGTTTCATTGGCAATGAACATAATTCCTTTGCCATGATAGGTTTCCACACTGAGGGTTGGATCCGGGGCTATATACCGGCGTAAACGGGTCAGATAGACATCCATCGTACGCTTTGTATAGGTTTCATCACCATCCCATACACAGGACATTATCTGGTCTCTTTTAAGCTTTTTATTAGGATTCTCACAGAGATATTTCAACAGATCAGATTCTTTCGGCGGAAGCTGCATGTTCATCGCCTCAATCTTCTTAGGATTATCCGGGGTAGAATCAGGATCATCTACGACCACCGCCACATTACATTGCGGATAATCAAACCTTAAATTACCTACCTGGTAGGTTACTTTCTTCTCACTGCGTAACAGCCTGGCCCTTTTGATAAAAACCTCCATCCGCATCAGGAATTCCTGGATGTTGAAAGGCTTCACAATATAATCATCCGCACCGGATTCAAATCCCTGCATACGATCCTGCTCCATATACCTGGAAGAAGTGATCAGAATAGGTACATTCTGATTTACTTTACGGATGTCACAAGTAAGTTCAAATCCGTCTTTTTTGGGCATTACAACATCTAATACGCAAAGGTCGATATCTCTGGCAAGAAAGGTTTCCCAACCTGCCTGGCCATCTGAACAATAAAGAACCTCGTAGCCGGCTTTCTCGATATGTCGTTTCACTACTTTGGCAAAGAACTGGTCATCTTCTACCAATAAAACGGTCGGTTTCATTTTAGATAGATTTTAAAGTAACAATGTTATTCCGCGATTGACTTTGGGCTACCCAATTAGCAAGGGGTATTTTTTACGTTTATTCAAAGTACCGATTTAGAAATGGTTCTGCAATCAATCTTTTCATTCATTTTACACCGCTGCTGTTCATTTTGTTCAATTATGAAATTATATAGCAGTATATCTATATCTACTTATAAAACAATAAAAAACGCATAGATATGAAGTATAATAAACAGACTTCATCATCTATGCATTTTATTAAATACAAGAAATATGTTTAGGATACGACATTTTGCGCCCTTCCAGACAAAAATGCGTCAAGGTTTTCTATTACTTTGTTTAACAACCTCTTCCTTGCGTCTGAAGTCGCCCAGGCAATATGAGGCGTAATAAAAACGTTCGGACTCCCAATTAAAGGATTACCCTCACGCGGCGGCTCCACCGACAAGACATCCAGCCCCGCACCTGCAAGCACCCCATTGCGCAAAGCATCCGCAAGGTCCTGCTCCTGAATCAGTCCTCCCCTGCTTGTATTAATCAGAAATGCGGTCCGCTTCATCGTTGACAATAAAGCAGCATTCACAAATTCCTTATTCGCCGCACTCATAGGCGTATGCAACGACACCACATCGGCTTCCCTGAAACAGGTGGCCATATCAGTAAACGTAACACCATCCATCTTATCCCGCTCCGGATGCTTATGATGTGCAATTACCTTCATGCCAAAAGCCAGCCCCAGTCGCGCTACCGCCTGCCCGATCTGCCCAAGCCCAACAATGCCCAATGTCTTTCCTTCCAGTTCTACCAAAGGATAATCCCAGAAAGAAAAATCCACGCTATTCGCCCAACGCCCTTCGCTTACCGCAGCAGCGTGTGCTCCCACATGGTGACAAAGCTCCAATATCAAAGCAAAAGTTAGTTGCGCCACGGCGGTGGTGCTATATGCCGGCACATTGGTCACCACTATATTCCTGGCCTTAGCTGCTGCTACATCCACTACATTATAACCTGTCGCAATAACACCGATGTACTCCAGATGGGGTAATTGTGCAATACTGGCAGCGCTCAGCAATGATTTATTCGTTAATACTATCGCTGCATCCTTTGCACGCTCCACTACCAGTTCTTCCGGCGTACGATCGTAAATAGTTACGTTTCCCAATGCCTGAAGTCCTGCCCAGCTTAAATCTCCGGGATTCAGCGTGTAACCGTCCAAAACAACTATATTCTTCATCTCTGTAAATTTTTATCTGCTACTATTTCTTCAAATATCGCGGATTCTTTACAAAAGCTTTTATCTCTATGGGAGTTATTCCCCTGAAACCTGCTCCAGATGAACAAAACGTTAATTAACGTTCCTATAGTTTTCTGTAATGGTTTATTCCCTGACATTTGCTACGCCATAAACTAATTGGGCCTTAGCCCGGAACTGTTTAATCATAAAGAAGCCACCACATATGCACTTTAATATGCTATGTAGTGGCTTCGTCTATTCTGGCAGCTATTATCTGCCACATGGAGCACGCTAAAACATTAAATACTTTATGGTAATGTGCTGAAATTAACAGCAGGCGCAGTGCCGGAAGATGGTCGTGTATAGGTGACACCCACACTGTTTCCTACCTGTCTGAACCCACCGCTATACATGTACATCATATTATTTTCAATACCGCCACCTTCGTCATATCGTTGATGAACGGCGTCGCTGGCTGTTGTACTGAAACTGGCTTTGGTGACTTCTATCCAATTGCCATTCTTTGTACACACCCACTGGTTGCCATATCTCGCCTTGAAATAATCACTTCCATTGCTGCCAAAGTTTTCCACAAAGGAATAAAGTCCGCCCAGCAACTGGCCATTGGTTTTGGATTTGTCCCATTCTGCGAGCAACTTCCAGGCATTATTTTCCGGTGCAAAATACCACGCGGTAAAGAGGGTATGTGTACCTGATGCTTCCGCATGTACCAGCATTTTGTAGGTATTACCTGTCACCCACGGAAACACCAGGTAGGTTTGTCCACCGGATCCTTCATTACCGAAGGCATTATCTGTTACGCCGGTTCCTTTCCTGACCAGTGTTACGGCGTAATCTGCCGGAATTTCATTCGGGTCATTGGTGTTGTAGTTACTCCAGATGCTAAACAGGATACGCCTTTCAGTAGCACTGTTTACCTGTATCCCGAAGTACCCATCCCAGAATCCGTTTGTCATATAATAGGCGTATAGCGGGTCTGCGCCTGAAGGCACATTTATTTCGGTATAAAACCAGCTGATAGCGCTATCTCCCGGGTACTGGTAATTCAGATGCGTGGCAGGTGCGCCCCTGTACACGCTCTTATTGTATTTCAACCCCAGCGAACTGTTGATGATCACGGCCTGCACATCCGGTAAATAAGTGCCGTTTTTGGTAACAGCCTTGATTTCCAGGCAATGATACTGTGCTGTGCTGATGTTAAAGGTGCCCACATTGAGCGTTACATAGCTGGATGTCTGGTTGACCACTACATTATAAGTGGTACCTGAACTATCCAGTCTGATACGCAATGTATTCGTATTGGACGGGGCTTTTACGACGATTGAGACAGAAATGGAACCTGTCGCCTGCGGATAGAAATAAACCCTTGAAAACCCGGAAGAATCGGTCCAGGCGCCTAATCCTGTCGAAGAAATGGACCCATAGCCGTTGCTCTGGTCCTTTGGAAATACATAGCCATTGCTGTACAGGGTTACTGTATCCGTGGTGGCTACAAAGGTGCTTGCGTCTGATGCAGCACTAATCTGTTGATTTTTAAGTAGTTCACTGCTGTTGTATTTTGCGCAGGCGCTCATAAATGCGGCCATACAGAGCAAAATAATAGGGTAATGCTTCATGTGAGTGGAGGATTTTGGTTAGCATATTGAAAAAGTGCTCCATGCAGATTTTGAGGAAAATCAATGTCTCGGGTTACTTGCTCACTGGTTTTAACTGGCAATGCCATTACTCACGGGTTTCAACAGTAATAAAAGTACTTTTTACATTTATAAAATTTAAACTATACGGATTTTATGAAGATGAAATGACATAGGTTGTTTTAGAGAGACGTCAAATATACCGGAGCGTATAGCCCTAACCGTATGGAATATACGTTACGGGCAGCTATACCTGCATGGCAATTACATGACAACAAAAAAGGCTGCCCCTGAGTAGGGACAGCCTTGGTATCATAAAGCAGCAGGACTGCTATTCTTCCATCATTTCAGTTACCACGCGAACGATATCTTCCGGATTAGGCTTGGAGAAGTAATCTCCGTCAGAACCATAGGCCGGGCGATGCGCCTGTGCACTGAGGGTGCGCGGTGCCACATCCAGCCAGCGGTAACCACCCTGATTTTCCATCACCTGCTGGAACATATAAGCCGTTCCACCACCAGGCACATCCTCATCTGTAAAGAGAATGCGGTTGGTTTTCTGCAGTGACTTCACAATAGAATGGTTCACATCGAAAGGCAGTAAAGTCTGTACATCAATCACCTCGCAGGAAATACCGATTTCTTCCAGGGTATTCACCGCTTCTTCCACGATACGGGTCATGGAACCGTAGGTAACAATGGTTACATCGTCTCCGGATTTCAGTATCTCCGGCTCTCCCAAAGGAACAGTAAAGGTTTCCAGGTTGGCAGGTAATTTTTCTTTAAGGCGGTAACCATTCAGTGATTCAATTACCAGGGCAGGCTCATTAGCTTGCAGGAGCGTATTGTACATACCTGCAGCCTGTACCATATTACGCGGAACACATACGTGCAGTCCACGCAGGGAATTGATAATCATACCCATTGGAGAACCACTGTGCCAGATACCTTCCAGGCGGTGGCCACGGGTACGCACAATGATCGGGCAATGCATGTTTCCTTTGGTTCTGTATTGCAGGGAAGCCACATCATCACTGAGTGGTTGCAGGCCATACAGCAGGTAATCCAGGTACTGGATTTCAGCGATCGGGCGTAAGCCACGCAATGCCATACCAATCCCCTGTCCCATGATGGTGAGCTCACGGATGCCGGTGTCGGCAATACGGAAACCGCCATGTTTCTGCTGTAAACCGGCAAAGCCCTGGTTTACGTCACCGATTTTACCAACATCTTCCCCGAAAGCAAATACTTTAGGGTTATTGGTAAACAGCTGGTCAAAGTATTTATTCAGAACTTCGTAACCATTCAGCGTGACAGCCTCTTCTTCGTATGTTGCAGGTACTACCGGTACATTCAGGGCAGAATTCACACCGGAAGCATGCAGATCAGTGTTGTAATTTTCTTTTTCTTTGGCGAGATAGCTCTCGTAATATGCTTTCAGCTGTTGTACTGCTGGCTCCTGCTGTAATTTTTTATGTCTTACCAGGATGCTGGCAGCAGCTTTCAGGATATCCTTGCGCTGAGGCTCACGGTTGATTTGTACATCACGCACCGCCTGCTGAACGAAATCAGCATTTGCACCAGCTACATCGGCTACAGGAGCGGCATAGCTAACAAATTGCTGTACTTCATTTTTAATAGGGGCAATGTATTTTTCCCAGGCTGCCTTGCGGGCGTCCTGAGCGGTGGTTTTGGCAGCCGCTTCGATTTCTACCAGGGTAGCCTCGTCGGCAAGTGCATTTTCCAGTATCCAGGAACGCATTTTCGCGTTACAGTCAAACTCTTTTTCCCATGCCAGGCGTTCCTTGCTTTTGTAGCGTTCGTGGGAACCGCTGGTAGAGTGCCCCTGGGGTTGGGTAATTTCTTCGACGTGGAAGAGTGCAGGGGTATGTGTTTCGCGGATCTTGCGGATAGCAGGTTCCAGTACTTCACACATGCCGGCATAATCCCAGCCTTTGATATTGTATATATCGAAGCCATTGGTACCTTCCGTTTTGCGGAAACCTTCCAGGGCTGCGGATATAGAATTTTTAGTAGTCTGATATTTACGTGGTACAGAGATACCATAGCCATCATCCCAGACGAATACGGCCAGCGGCACCTGCAGTACCCCTGCGGCGTTCATGGTTTCCCAGAAATGTCCTTCAGAAGTAGAAGCATCCCCGATGGTGGCGAAACAGATTTCGTTACCATTGTCGGAGAGGTTTTTAAAATCATGTAATTCCTCTACTTTACGGAACAGCTTGGAAGCCAGTGCCAATCCCAGGGAACGGGGCATTTGTCCGGCGGTAGGTGCCATATCAGCAGCAGAATTTTTCATTGCTGCGAGATTGAGCCAGTTACCGTCTTTATCCAGGTTTGGGGTAGCAAAATGCGAGTTCATCTGACGACCACCGGAAAAGGGATCATGGTTAATATCAGGGTCAGCATAAAGCTGTGAAAAGAATTGTTCAGGAGTAGCTATACCAGTGGCAAATGCAACGGTTTGGTCGCGGTAGTAACCTGAGCGGAAGTCCCCCGGTTGAAAATATTTGGACATCGCTATCTGCGCAATTTCCTTTCCATCTCCAAAAATGCCAAACTTAGCTTTCCCTGTAAGTACTTCCTTACGGGCCAGCAGACTAACCTCTCTGCTTTCGCAGGCCAACCTGTAGTCATGTAACACCTCCTTACGGAATTCTTCGAATGACAACCGGCTTTCTATATTCATAGCGAGTTCGTTATTTTCTATCATGCCTCTTGGTTAAAGTACAAAAGTAAGGTTAATTATACAGTTGCAAAATGCCCTTAAAATCTACATTTAAAATAATCTGATTTTTTTAATAAGAATTTAATAAATTCGAATCTATTAAATGCTTTTTGGCAGTAAATTTGTCACGGAACAAGCAACAAATTAATTTTTTTTAACCAGTCGCTTTTAAAACCAATATAAAAAATGAAAAAGTTTATTCTATCCCTATTTGCAACATTACTGGTATCTACTGCGCTGTGGGCACAAAATCAACAGCCGGCACAAGTTGACACTAAAGTAAAATTCGCTAAAGAATCTATTGATTTCGGCAAAACCGAGCTGAACAAGCCAGTATCTGTTGATTTCGAATTCACCAATATTTCTAAAGAACCGGTTTTAATTGAAGCGGCAAGAGCCAGTTGCGGCTGCACGACTCCAAAATGGACGACTGAGCCAATCCTGCCTGGCAAAAAAGGTAAAGTAACTGCAAACTATAACGCGAGCAGCCTTGGCCAGCAAAGCAAAACTATCTGGGTTAAATTCAGAGGAGTTGATCAGGATAAAGAATTGCACCTGACCGGTACAGTAGGAAATCCTTCCAGCAAATAAGATTAACATCTTTCCTTATAGAAAAAGCCTTACAGATAGTCTGTAAGGCTTTTTTGTTTGCAGTACAGTTGAATGGTAACAACCCTAATTCACCTATCTTTGCAGACGCAAAAGAATCTAAATCAATTATGCCTACCATTAGCCAGAGAGGTGAGCGTATGCCAGCCTCTCCCATCAGAAAGCTTGTCCCTTTTGCTGAAGCAGCAAAAAAAAGAGGTACTAAGGTGTATCACCTTAATATCGGTCAGCCGGACATAGAAACACCAAAACCAATTCTTGATGCGGTTCGTCATTCAGATTTCAAAATCCTTGAATACAGCCACAGCGCAGGAAACGAAAGCTACCGTCGTAAACTGACGGAATATTACAAACGCTTCGATATCGATGTAACGCATAACCAGATTATCGTTACCACCGGCGGTTCTGAAGCTATCCTGTTTGCTTTCATGGCCTGCCTGGACCCGGGAGATGAAATCATTGTTCCTGAACCTTTCTACGCTAACTACAATGGCTTTGCGGTGGAAGCTGAAGTAAATATCAAAACCATTACCGCTGATATCAGCACTGGTTTTGCTTTACCAGCCATGTCCGACTTCGAAAAGGCTATTACGCCTAAAACGAAGGCTATTCTTATCTGTAATCCCAATAACCCAACCGGTTACCTGTACAGTAAAGAAGAAATGGAAGTGCTGAAACAGCTCTGCCTGAAATATAACCTTTACCTCTTCTCTGACGAGGCTTACCGTGAATTCTGTTATACCGGCAAGCATTTCTCCGCCATGAACCTGGAAGGATTGGATAATAATGTGATCATTATGGATACCATTTCCAAACGCTATAGCGCTTGTGGTGGCCGTATCGGTGCATTTGTTACCAAAAACCAGGAATTACTGGATGTGGCGATGAAATTTGCACAGGCCAGACTGAGTCCCCCGTCTTTCGCACAGATTGCTGGTGAAGCTGCTGTTGATCTGCCGGCAGATTATTTCGACGGTATCAAGGCTGAGTATCAGCATCGTCGTGATTTGCTGGTGAAGATGCTGAATGAAATCCCTGGTGTTTTCTGCCCTAACCCGGGTGGTGCATTCTATGCGATGGCACAGCTTCCGATTGATGATTCAGATAAGTTCTGTCAGTGGATGCTGGAATCATTTAGTCATGAAGGCCAGACAGTTATGATGGCGCCGGCTACCGGATTTTATGCTACTGCCGGTTTAGGTAAGAACGAAGTTCGCCTGGCTTATGTGTTGAATCTGGAGGATATCCGTTCTGCGATGATATGCTTAGGTAAGGCATTGGAAGTATATCCGGGCCGTACATCTATAAAATAATTTATTTCGCTGGAAGTGTGGTGACATTAAGAAAAGAGGAGAAAACGTATTATAAATAATTTTATATATTGTTTTTTGTATAAAACACCGCTTTTTTTAGGTCACCTACTTGCATTTTTCGTTTTTTGTTTTGTATATTTGATACAGAAACAAGAAAACAACGAAAAAAATCTAAACATAAAAATATTTACATATACGATTGGTTTTGCAAAATCTAAACTTGTTTAAGAATTTTTTAACCTGCAGAATTTTTCGATACGTGATTTTGGTGCGACCTTTGAATCACTAATTACAGAAACATTTATCAGTAATCTGTAAAAAACAAAGTTTAACTAAAACGTTTTAGCAAAATATCGTATTTTTGTATCAGTTTTTCATAACGTGGAATTTATAAAGGCAAACGGCTCTGATCACAGAGCCGTATTTTTTTGCCCTTATCTCCCGTTTCGTCCCTGAAAAATTGTTTTTTGTCGCTTTTTCCTCCCAAATCTCAAAAAAGAGATACACATCTTAACTTTGCACCTCTTTTTTTTATAATATTGTTATGTAATAAAACGGCGGAACATTCCCACACTCGTTGTGGTGATATTTTCGTTTGTTTTCATAACGTGGAATTTTAAAATGCAATGGTCCTGACTCCTCAGGACCATTTCTTATTTAAATTCCTCGGGTGCTTCCCTCCCGGAATTCGGCATAAAATAAAAAATCCCGTCTCTACGGATGTAAAGACGGGATCTTCAAATATATCTACCAATAGAAATCTTATTTCATATTAGCTTTAATCAGTGTGAAGAAGTCATCAAACAGATAACGGCTATCGTGAGGACCAGGAGTTGATTCCGGGTGATACTGCACAGAAAATGCCGGTTTGTTTTTGATACGGATACCTTCAACAGTATTATCGTTCAGGTTGATATGCGTAACTTCTACGTTCGGGTGTGCTTCTACTGCTTTGGCATCTACCGCAAAACCGTGGTTCTGGGTGGTGATTTCGCACAAACCAGTTTTCAGGTTTTTTACCGGATGGTTCAGACCGCGGTGACCATGGTGCATCTTGTAAGTTGGGATGTCATGTGCCAGCGCCAGCAGCTGATGGCCAAGGCAGATACCAAACAGCGGACGTTCTGCTGCCAGGATGGCCTTAACGGTATCTACTGCATATTTCAACGGAGCCGGATCGCCAGGACCATTGGAAATAAAGTAGGCGTTTGGTTTGAATTCTTCCGTTACTTCAAATTGTGTATCCGTTGGGAATACTTTCAGGTAAGCACCTTTTTCTGACAGGCATTTCAGCATATTACGCTTAACACCATTGTCCATCACCGCAATACGGATGGGTGCTTCAGGATCACCAACAGTGTAAGCTTCCCTGGTGGTCACTTCCTTACATAATGCCAGACCTTCCATAGAAGGCACTTTCGCCAGTTCTTCCTTCAGTTTGTCAATATCCAGGATTTCAGAAGAGATGATGCAGTTCATCGCTCCTTTACTACGAACATGAGATACCAGTGCACGGGTATCTACGTCATAGATCGCTACCAGGTTATTGTCTGTCAGGAATTTTTCCACCGACTCATCCGCCATTTTTCTGGAATAGTTGTAAGCGATGTTTTTAGCGATCAGACCGCTGATCTTAACAGTGCTACTTTCAACATCATCGGCTTTGGTGCCGTAGTTGCCAATGTAGCAGTTGTTCATAATAAGGACCTGTCCTTTGTAGGAAGGATCTGTAAACACTTCCTGGTAACCCGTCATACCGGTATTGAAAGCTAATTCACCGGCAGCTGTGCCAATTTTTCCAAAAGCTTTTCCCTGAAAAACCGTACCGTCGTCTAACAGCAGTATGGCAGGTTGGATGGTTCTCGTCTGAGGCATTTCTGGTATCTGTCTTTTTTTATTTTTAAAAAAAACCTTCGAGGACATAGGGTGCCCAGGAAGGTTCGGATAAAAAACCGTGCAAAGGTATGAAATGCACAGTTAAATACAGCTTTTTTTATACCTCTTTTACAGAACTATTTAATTTTAACAGATTTAAGCACTCTCCGCGCCACTTCCTGGCCATTTGGATCATCGTCCCGGTAGTTGATATGGATCTGCCAGCGGCTGTTTCCCTTCACTACAACCAGGTTGGAAAATGCCAGTTTGATCGCTTTCTTGTAGGTATAAGTCCCCTCCTCCAATGTGCCAGGCATACCTGAAATCAGTACTGCTACCGGATTATAATTCATATCAGTTACCTGCCCGTTTTCCAGCAGACAGGCATTGGTTTGTTTAACTGCTATGTCCAGGGTGTTCTGCTCCGCATTTTTGTAGGTCCGGAGATTTACTTCGATCTGCACACCACCTCCATCTTCATTACGGTAGCTTTTGGCGTACTCGGTCAGACCGGCCTCAGCGGGTCCGAGTGGCTGATCGTGTACCCATAATTTCAAGGGGGTGGATATTTCCAGTGCCTGCCTGCCGATGGTGGCCGTCGTCCAGTTGCCATATAAGCTTGATTTGGCCACTTTAGGATAGAGCAATGTATATACTGCTTTTTTACCGAACAGCGTCCCTGCGGTGGCTATACACACAAATAAAAGGGTAAAGAAGATGATGACCTTTCCGCGGTTTTGCGGTTGCAGCTGTCGTTGTGCCCATGCTGCCACCACATTTGTTTTTTTAGGTTTTATGTAGATGCCTATTGTTTGCCTGAATTCTTCGAAAGAGGCCATGGGATGAGCCTGGCGCCATTCGGCGAAGTTATGCGGAAGTTTTTTGCCACAGGATTCACAAAAGGTCTGGTACTCCGATTTAAGTGCATTAGGGTGCTCACAGTGCGAGCATAATAAGTATTTCATAGGATGAATATGGTTATAGGCCTGGTCGAGATTGCTCACCTAAATATACAAATATTTACAAATATATTTTTCTCAATATGGTTAAAGACATATAAAATAAAAGCCTCTCTACGAGGTAGAGAGGCTTTTAAATATTGTAATCTAAAGAATAAATTACTCAGCTGATTCAGCTGGGGTTTCAGCGTTAGCTTCACCTTCAGCTTTTTTCTTAGCACCACCAGCGCGGCGAGTTTTCTTAGCAGGAGCTTTGTCTGCTGCAGCGGTTTTACCGTAGATTTCGTTGAAGTCAACGAGTTCGATCATCGCGATTTCCGCGTTATCACCAACACGTTTACCCAGTTTAATGATACGGGTGTAACCACCTGGACGGTTAGCGATTTTTTCGCTGATAACACCGAACAGTTCTTTGATAGCCTCTTTGTCTTGCAGATAAGAGAACACGATTCTACGGTTGTGGGTAGAATCAACTTTACCTCTGGTCAGGATTGGTTCAACATAAACACGCAGTGCTTTAGCTTTAGCTAAAGTGGTGGTGATACGTTTGTGACTGATCAGTTCGCAAGCTTGATTGGACATCAGGCTTTTGCGGTGTGCAGCTGTTCTGCTTAACTTGTTTAATTTAACTCCGTGACGCATGACATTTTTGTTTTACCCTTGCACCGTGTCAGGAATTGCAAGGTACTTTTATAAAAAATAAGAATCCCCTTCACACTTGTGAGTGAAAAGGGGATAAAAAGATTATTCTTCTTCGAGTTTCAGTTTGGACAGGTCCATACCGAAGTGCAGACCTCTTTCGCCCAGTACCTGTTCGATTTCGCTCAGAGATTTCTGACCGAAGTTTCTGAATTTCATCAGTTCTTCCTGTTCGTACTGTACCAGTTCAGACAGGGAGTTGATTTTAGCGGCTTTCAGACAGTTGAATGCACGAACTGACAGATCGAGATCTTCCAGTGGTGTTTTCAGGATCTTACGCAGCTGCAGTGTTTGTTCGTCCACAACATCTTCTTTTTCAGCGTCTTTGGTATCAAAGCTGATGTTTTCATCTGTGATGATCATCAGGTGCTGGATGAGGATGCGGGAAGCTTGCTTCACTGCTTCTTCAGGGTGAATAGTACCGTCGGTAACAACCTCCATGATTAATTTCTCATAGTCGGTTTTTTGTTCCACACGGGTATTTTCTATACTGTACTTTACGTTTTTGATTGGCGTAAAGATAGAGTCAATGGCGATGTAACCAAACACTGCATCTTTCGGTTTGTTTTCTTCTGCAGGAACGTAACCACGGCCTTTACCGATCGTCAGTTCGATATCCATTTTTGAAGATGGATCGAGTGTGCAGATGAGCAGTTCCGGGTTCATGATCTGGAAAGAGCTGGTAGCTTTTTCGATCATATCGGCACGGAATTCTGTTTTGCCTTTGATAGACAGTGTGATCTTTTCGTTCGTGATATCGTTTTCAGAGATACGTTTAAAACGAACCTGTTTGAGGTTCAGGATGATCTCAGTAACGTCTTCAGTTACACCTTTCAGTGTAGCGAACTCGTGATCTGCCCCTTCAATCTTGATACCCACAATGGCATAGCCCTCCAAAGAAGACAACAGCACGCGACGCAACGCATTACCGATAGTCACAGCATAACCTGGTTCTAATGGTCGGAATTCGAATTGAGCTTCAAAGTCGGTAGACTTCTGCAATACGATCTTATCAGGTTTCTGGAAATTTAAAATTGCCATTGATATGATAGATTTATGAGTTTAAATATGAAGTTAGTCCATGGCGATGGCCATGGACTAAAATTTATTACTTAGAATACAATTCCACAATCAGTTGTTCCTTGATATTCTCAGGAACGCTCTCTCTCTCAGGATAAGCAATGAATGTACCTTTCATTTCTTTCTCGTTCCAATCCAGCCAGCTGAATTTTGGATTTTTACCACGAATAACGCTGGTCAGAGCGGTATTGTTTGCGGTTTTGTTTTTCACAGATACGATATCACCTGGTTTCAGTTGGAAAGAAGGAGTATTTACAATGATACCATTAACAGTGATATGTTTGTGAGATACCAGCTGACGAGCAGCAGGGCGGGAAGGTGCGATACCCAGACGGAATACGGTGTTGTCCAGACGTGCTTCCAGTAATTTGATCAAAACCTCACCAGTTACACCTTTACGACGGTTAGCCTCATCAAACAGGTTACGGAACTGACGCTCCAGAACACCGTAAGTGTATTTAGCTTTCTGTTTTTCTCTCAGCTGCAGCGCGTATTCACCTAACTGTTTACGTTTGCGGTTTGCACCGTGCTGACCCGGAGGGTTACTGTTTTTACCTAAATATTTGCCATTACCGAGAATGGGCTCACCAAAAATTCTGGAAATCTTGGTCTTTGGTCCTGTATACCTTGCCATAATTGAAAATAATAAAGATTTTTTAGTTAATGATGTATGCTCTTCAAAAAATCTAAAAACCCGATCATACACCCAATAATATAAATATTAAACTACAAAGCCCAGACACCAGCCAGTTTATATCATCTGACCAGTATCTGGAATCTGTAATTATATATTCCTATACTCTTCTTTTCTTAGGAGGACGGCAACCGTTGTGAGGTAAAGGAGTCACGTCTTTAATCATGCTCACTTCGATACCGGAGTTAGCGATAGCACGGATAGCGCTTTCACGACCAGCACCTGGACCTTTTACAAATACGTCTGCTCTTTTCAGACCAGCGTCCATAGCAACTTTAGCAGCATCTTGTGCAGCCAGCTGAGCTGCATATGGAGTGTTCTTTTTAGAACCTCTGAAGCCCATTTTACCGGCAGAAGACCAGGAGATAACCTGACCGTGCTTGTTGGTGATGCTTACAATGATATTGTTAAAACTAGCAGAGATATGAACGTCTCCGTAGTTATCTACTTTTACTACTCTTTTCTTATTAGCAGCAGTTTTTGTATTAGTTGCTTTTGCCATAATTTTATTAAATTCCAAATATGAAATCCAGATCCCAAATTAACACGACTGCTCGTCATTGAAACCCCTCCGTCTGGGAATCCGGGTTTCAACCTGGGATTTTATTTATTATTTCTTAGTTGCTTTTTTCTTACCAGCCACTGTCTTACGCTTACCCTTACGAGTACGGCTGTTAGTACGTGTACGCTGACCTCTAACCGGTAAGCCTTTCCTGTGACGCAGACCGCGGTAGCAAGCGATATCCAGCAGACGCTTGATATTCATCTGTACTTCTGAACGCAGCTGACCCTCTACCTTAAACTCGCCGTTGATAATGTTACGGATGGCAGCTTGATCATCGTCATTCCAATCCTTCACTTTTTTGTTTACATCAATTTCCGCCTTGTTAAGGATATATTGGGCGGTAGAACGGCCTATACCGAAAATATAGGTGAGGCCAATTTCTCCTCTTTTATTTTTAGGAAGATCTATACCGGCTATACGTGCCATATTTCTATTTTAAATTTTATATGATTCTGATTAAAAAATCAAATTCCGTCAAGTACTGAATTATCCCTGACGTTGTTTGAAGCGAGGGTTCTTTTTGTTGATTACCAACAGAACACCTTTTCTACGAACTATTTTACAATCCGCACTTCTTTTTTTGATTGCAGCTCTTACCTTCATGATTATTTATTTATAAAAGGTTATGTTTTTTAACTTACTTGTATCTGAAAATTATACGGCCCCTAGATAAATCATACGGGCTCATTTCAACCCCCACCTTATCTCCTGGCAGAATGCGGATGTAGTGCATTCTCATCTTTCCAGAAATGGTGGCCAAAATCTCATGCCCATTCTCCAGCTTTACACGGAACATAGCGTTCGACAAGGCTTCTAATATTATTCCATCCTGCTTAATGAGTGCCTGTTTTGCCATAAAAATTTTTAGGACTGCAAAGATAGCATTTATCTTTTGAAATAGAAAAATTTCCCCGGATTATTATTATTATTGCCAGTCTGTTTATTAAATCCTATCTACTATTCTTTTAAATAAATAAAATTATAAATAGATATACTCTTTATAATTAATAGTTTGTATTTAACTCTGGGTTATTTTTCTCTTCACGCTCGATATCCGTAAAGGAAGATAAAATATCCGCTTTCCCCTTTCCTACAGCTACTGTATGCTCAAAATGAACAGAAGGGCTGTTGTCGGCGGTGACGATTGTCCATCCGTCTTCCAGGTATTCCACATCTTTTTTGCGCAGGTTGATCATCGGTTCGATGGCGATAACCAGGCCTTCTTTCATCACAGGACCGCTGCCACGTTTACCGTAGTTAGGCACCTGTGGGTCTTCGTGCAGGTTACGACCCAGGCCGTGGCCTACGAGGTCTCTTACCACACCATACCCTCTCTCCTTCTCTGTGTATTCCTGGATAGCGTAGCTGATGTCGCCGATACGGTTACCAACGATAGCTTTCTCAATACCCTTGTATAAAGAAGCTTTGGTAGCACCCATGAGGCGGAGTACATTTTCAGCCACATTACCGATGGCAAAGGTATAAGCACTGTCGGCGTGGAAACCGTTCATAAATACGCCGCAATCCACCGTTACGATATCACCGTCTTTCAGTACATATTTGTTAGGGATTCCGTGTACTACTTCCTCATTCACAGAGATGCAGCAGGCAGCAGGAAAGCCTTTATAGTTTTTGAAAGAAGGCACGCCACCGTTTTCAACGATAAATTTATCAGCTACTGCATCCACTTCAATTGTACTCATTCCTGGCTTGATACTTTTAGCTACTTCAGCCAGTGCAGCGCTGAGGAGCAAAGCACTTTTACGGATGAGTTCAATTTCTTCCTTAGTCTTATAATGAATCATAACAATCTTTTTCTTACCTGACAGTTAAATAACATAGCCACCAAAGCATAGTTTAAAATATGCTTCTGTGGCTATGTCTATTTCTATGCCCTTATGGGGGCTACAACATCACTTATGCGTTTGCCGGAGCTGTTCTGCCTTTGATACGGCCGGTGCTCATTAAGCCATCGTAATGACGCATGAGCAGCTGGCTTTCGATCTG
The DNA here is from genome assembly GCF_011752935.1 of Chitinophaga sp. Cy-1792. Classification (NCBI taxonomy): domain Bacteria; kingdom Pseudomonadati; phylum Bacteroidota; class Chitinophagia; order Chitinophagales; family Chitinophagaceae; genus Chitinophaga; species Chitinophaga sp. Cy-1792. The sequence goes on along the minus strand of NZ_VWWO01000003.1, from coordinate 255,258 downwards.
CTGGAGTGTATCGAGGATAACACCCACCATGATCAGCAGGGAAGTACCACCGAAGAAGGTGGCAAAGTTGCTGTTTACATGGAAAGCAGCAGCTACACCTGGCATAACACCCACCAGCGCCAGGAAGAATGCACCTGGCAAGGTGATACGGTCCATTACTGCACCGATATAATCGGCAGTAGCAGTACCAGGTTTAACACCTGGGATGAAACCGTTATTACGTTTCATTTCATCCGCCATTTGGGTCGGGTTGAAGATGAGCGCAGTATAGAAATATGTGAATACGATAACGAGTACCGCATAGATTACGTTGTACCAGCCATTTGTATGATCAGAGAAAATACGCATGAAGCTGCCAGCACCTTCTGAACTGGTTGCGAAACCGATCAGGGTAGCCGGGATGAACATAATAGCCTGAGCAAAAATGATAGGCATAACACCGGCAGCGTTCACTTTCAGTGGAATGAACTGGCGAACACCACCATATTGTTTATTACCTACAATACGTTTAGCGTAGTTAACCGGGATTTTGCGGGTACCTTGTACCAGCAGAATCAAACCGATAGTGATCAGGATGAAGATGGCGATTTCGATGAGGAACAGGATAGGGCCACCGCCTTCACCTTCTACTCTGGTAGAGAATTCTGTCAGAATAGCCTGTGGGAGACGGGCCAGGATACCCATCATGATGATGATGGAGGTACCGTTACCGATTCCTTTATCAGTGATTTTTTCACCGAGCCACATTACGAACATAGTACCTGCGGTGAGGACTACGGTAGTAGAAACGGTGAAGAAGAAGAAGCCATACTCAGGAATAATAGCGCCACTGGACTGGTTACGCAGGTAAGCCACATAAGCGCTGGCCTGCAAACCGGTTACCACAACTGTGAGCAAACGGGTGTACTGGTTGATCTTTTTGCGACCGCTCTCCCCTTCTTTCTGCAATTTCTGGAAATAAGGTACTGCTATAGTTAACAATTGAATAGCAATAGACGCGGAAATGAAAGGCATAATACCTAACGCGAAGATGGAAGCTCTTGAAAACGATCCACCTGCAAACATGTTGAACAGACCTAGAATCCCCTGGTTAGAACTCTTGGAAAAGTTGGAGAGGGCGTTGGCATCAATACCAGGTAATGTGATATAAGATCCTACACGGTAAATGAGGACCAGGAGCAGGGTGGTTAAGATGCGGTTACGCAGATCCTCAATACTCCAGATATTCTTAATCGTTTCGATAAATTTCTTCACAGGAAGATAAAGGTTTAATAGCGCTATTAAATATGAAAAGACGCACTACTCCGTAGGCGTCTCCTCAGTCGTAAAGTCTTATACCAGTTCTACTGATCCACCTGCTGCTTCGATGGCTGTTTTAGCTTTTTCGCTGATAGCGTTTACTTTAACAGTCACTTTGCTTTTCAGTTCACCGTTAGCCAGGATCTTAACTTTTGCAGTTCTGTTGATCAGGCCATTCATGAACAGATTTTCCAGGTTGAACTCCTGCAGACCGTATTTCTCAACTAAATGATCGAGTTGGCCCAGGTTGAAGATTTGGAATTCTTCGCGGTTGTTATTTTTAAAGCCACGTTTAGGCATACGGCGTTGGATAGGCATCTGGCCTCCTTCGAAGCCTCTTTTGCTGGAGTAACCAGCGCGGGATTGAATACCTTTGTTACCTTTTGTGGAGGTACCACCTTTACCGGAAGCCTCACCACGGCCAAGACGTTTTTCTTTATGTACGGAGCCTGCAGCAGGCTGTAATGAATGCAGATTCATAATTCAATTTTTTTTACTTACGCGGAAATTAACCGCTCGCTTAAATGTAAAGTATCAATTCTAAAGTTACAAATGTAAAGCTAAGATTATCAACAGACAATCCCACAGCAGTGTTACGCTTATGCGTTTACCTGCTCAACTTTAACCAGATGGTTTACTTTAGTCACCATACCCAGGATCTGAGGAGTAGCTTCCACTTCAACAGAAGCGTTCATTTTAGTCAGTCCCAGTGCCTTCAGGGTCAGTTTCTGCCTTTCAGGACGGTCGATACCACTTTTCACCTGAGTGATTTTAATCTTTGCCATAAATCCCTATCCGCTGGAGGCGGAGTAATTTAATTGTTAATAAATATGTTCAAGATTCCGGGTAAACCGGTTCTCCTTGCGGAGAACAGATTAACCGTTGAATACTTTCTTCAGAGATACAGTTCTGGTTTTAGCTATGCTGATAGGTTCGCGGAGCAGACCCAGAGCTTTAAAGGTAGCTTTTACCACGTTGTGTGGGTTAGCAGAACCTAAAGATTTAGCCAGTACGTCGGTAACGCCAGCGCTTTCCAGCACAGCACGCATAGAACCACCAGCGATCACACCAGTACCATGAGCAGCTGGTTTGATGAGCACTTTAGCGGCGCCTTCTTTAGCGAACTGATCGTGAGGAATAGTACCATGCATAACAGGAACTTTAATCAGGTTCTTTTTAGCATCGTCTATACCTTTAGTGATAGCCTGCTGTACTTCTTTAGCTTTACCCAGACCATGACCTACCACGCCGTTTTCGTTACCTACAACAACCAGAGCGGAGAAACTGAAAGTACGACCGCCTTTGGTGGTTTTAGTAACACGGTTGATCGCCACAACTTTCTCTTTCAGTTCCAGGTCACCGGCTTTAACTTTATTGAATGAATTCTTTGCCATTTTATTTTATAAGAATTACTTGTTCAGAATTTAAAAATTCGGACCCTGTTTATTAAAACTGGAGACCGCCTTCTCTTGCGCCTTCAGCTACTGCTTTAACACGACCATGATATAAGTAACCACTTCTGTCGAAGATGCAGGTGGTAACACCTAATGCAACAGCTTTAGTAGCCAGTGCAGCACCAACCAGTTTGGATTTTTCAGATTTGGTACCTTTCTGTGCCTGGATATCCTTATCACGGGAAGAAGCAGACGCCAGTGTTGTACCGTTGGTATCATCGATCAGTTGCACATAGATGTCGCTGTTACTGCGGAATACAGATAATCTTGGTGCTTTGGCAGTACCAGAGATTTTCTTACGGATGCGGTAACGGATCTTCTGTCTCCTGTTAACTTTTGTGCTCATTTTGAGTGTTTTTTTATAATCCCGATGCTGCCGGGATGTTGTTAAAACCAGCTAACCAGCTCAGGAGCTGATTAGCTAATTTAAATATGTTATTTACCTGCTGATTTACCAGCTTTCTTACGAACCACTTCATCGCTGTAGCGTACACCTTTACCTTTGTATGGTTCTGGTTTACGGAGGCTACGGATTTTAGCGGCAACCTGGCCAAGTAATTGTTTATCGATACCTTCCAGCATGATCTTAGGGTTCTGTCCTTTTTCAGTCAGGGTAGAAACTTTCAGTTCAGCCGGGATTTCGAACACGATGTTGTGAGAGTAACCCAGGGACAGGTCGAGTAATTGACCAGCATGAGCAGCTTTATAACCCACACCCACCAGTTCAAGTTGTTTTTTGTAGCCTTCAGTTACACCGGTTACCATGTTCTGGAGCAGGGCGCGGTACAGACCGTGCAGTGCTTTGTGGCGGATCTGATCAGTAGGACGGATCACGTTCAGCACGCCGTCAGCTACTTCTACTTTAATGTCTCTATCGATGGAACCTTTCAGTTCACCTTTAGGACCTTTTACTGTTATTTCGTTGGCTGGGGAAACAGATACTGTAACACCTGCAGCCAGTTTGATAGGAGCTCTACCTATACGAGACATAACTTAAAATTGAATATTGTTATGAGATATAGTACCGATTACCTGTTTTCAGCGCCGTATAGTGAGCTTAGATGGCAGATAACCTACGAAGTTTAGCGGTTGGCTTCCAACCGCTAAACAAATAATTTTATTAGTATACGGAGCAAACTACTTCACCACCTACGTTCTGTGCTTTCGCTTCTTTATCGGTCATTACACCTTTAGAAGTAGAGATGATAGCGATACCTAAACCGTTTTTAACGCGTTTAAACTCTTCAGGTTTAGCGTACTGACGCAGACCTGGACGGCTAATGCGGGTCAGTTCTTTGATGGCAGGTTCTTTAGTTTGAAGATCGTATTTCAAAGCGATTTTGATAACGCCTTGTTTGTTATCTTCTTCGAATTTGTACTTCAGGATATAACCTTTATCGTACAGAATTTCTGTAATACGTTTTTTCAGCTTGGAAGCCGGAATTTCCACGATCCTGTGGGTGGCCATTTGAGCGTTCCTAATTCTAGTCAGGAAGTCTGCTATTGGATCAGTAACCATTGTTGAAATAGTTTGATGATGTTTTACAATGCGATATCCAATCAGTATAAGATGGGAATCAAATAACTAATAGAAAGGAAGCAGGATAAATGCGTGCATTTACACTGATTCCAGAAAAAATTACCAGCTGGCTTTTCTAACACCAGGGATTTTACCAGCGAGCGCCAGGTCACGGAACATGTTCCTGCAGAGGCCGAAGTGACGCATGTATCCTTTAGGACGACCGGTCAGCTGGCATCTGTTTTTCAGACGAACAGGCGAAGCGTTCTTAGGCAGTTGGTCCAGAGCAGTATAGTCACCAGCAGCTTTCAGCGCAGCGCGTTTTTCTGCAAATTTGGCTACCATAGCTTCTCTTTTCCTTTGTCTGGCTTTTACGGATTCTTTTGCCATAGTTTAATTATCGTTTCGATTTACTGATTATCTTTTTTCATATTCTTAAACGGCATACCCATTTCTTTCAGGAGCTCGTAAGCTTCTTCGTTAGTGGTAGCAGTTGTCACGAAAGTGATATCCATACCTGACATTTTAGTCACTTTATCGATATCGATTTCCGGGAAGATGATTTGTTCAGTGATACCCATGGTATAGTTACCACGGCCATCAAAAGCTTTCTCGTTTACACCTTTGAAGTCACGTACACGTGGCAGGGAAACAGAGATCAAACGATCCAGGAACTCATACATATTAGTTGAACGCAGCGTAACGCGGGCACCGATAGGCATGTTTTTACGGAGTTTGAAGTTGGAGATATCTTTCTTAGACAGAGTAGCGATAGCTTTCTGACCAGATACACGCGTCATTTCGTCAACTGCGATATCCACCAGTTTTTTATCACCTACTGCACCATTGATACCTTGGTTCAGGCAGATTTTAACCAGACGAGGAACCTGCATTACTGATTTGTAGTTGAATTTCTTCATCAGTGCAGATACAACTTCGTCTTTGTATTTATTCTGCAGTCTCGGAGTATATTTAGTATTTGACATTATTTAATTACCTCCCCTGATTTTTTAGCGATACGAACTAATTTACCGTTTTCTCTTGATTTGTTGATACGGGTAGGAGCGCCGGTTTTGGCATCCCACAGCATCACATTAGAGATAGCGATAGGGGCCTCCTGCTTAACGATACCACCTTTGGTGTTCTGAGCAGTAGGTTTGGTGTGTTTGGTAATAATATTAACGCCCTCTACAATAATGCGGGCTTTTTCTGGTTGAACTTCCAGCACTTTACGAGCTTTGGTTCTGTCCTTGTCATCACCGGCAATAACCGCAACCAGGTCGCCCTTCTTAATGTTGAATTTAGGCTTAAATCTAGTTTTCATTACTTTGATTTATTAATAAACGCCAAGCGAAACCATGGTTTCGCTTGATAAATGTTTTTTCGTTCTTGCAAACGGGCTGCAAAGATAAGAAATATTTACAAATATTGGAATTTTGGGTTTTTCCGGTAAATGATACTGAAAAGCGCCAAAATTCCAACTTCGATAATATTACAACACCTCAGGAGCCAGGGAGATAATTTTCATATAACCCTTATCTCTGAGCTCACGGGCAACCGGACCGAAAATACGGGTACCGCGAGGTTCGTCTGAGTTGTTCAGCAGTACAACCGCGTTATCATCGAAACGGATATAAGAACCGTCTTTACGACGTAATTTGTTTTTAGTTCTTACGATTACGGCTTTAGTAACCATACCTTTTTTCGCGCCACCGCCAGGAATTGCATCCTTAACAGTCACCACAATTTTATCACCTACTTTAGCGTAGTCCTGACCTGAGTTACCTAATACGCGGATGCAAAGAACTTCTTTAGCACCAGAGTTATCAGCTACGTTCAGCCTTGATTCTTGTTGTATCATCGTAATGAGATTTATTGTTTAGTCAGCGGCTGAAACCGGGATTGCCGGCAACAGCTTGAAACAAAGAAATAATTATTTTACTTTTTCGATTACTTCTACCAGTCTCCAGCATTTGTTCTTGGACATTGGGCGGATTTCCATGATTTTCACGGTATCGCCAATGCTGCACTCATTATTTTCGTCATGAGCCATGAACTTGGTAGTTTTTTTAACGAACTTACCATAGATAGGGTGCTTTACTTTACGCTCCACTTTTACAGTAATGGTTTTATCCATTTTGTTGGAGGAAACTACACCAATCCTGGATTTTCTTAATTTTCTTTCGGTCGTCATTGTTGAAATATTTAACTCTCCCTGGGGGAGGCCTTAAATGTTATACTAATGCTTAGGATTAGAAGCCCAGTTGTCTTCTGCGCAGTTCGGTATTCATGCGTGCGATATCGCGTCTTACTGAGCGGATGCTCATTGGATTTTCGATAGGCGTAATTGCATGACCGAATGTCATTTTCTTCAAGCGGAGTTGTTCTGCAGAGATTTTCTCTTTCAGATCTTGTTCGCTCAGGCCTTTCAGATCCAGCTTTTCTTTTGCCATTGTATTTGATTTAAACAGACCCGTTTTCACGGGTTCTGGATTTATAGTTTAAATGTAACCTGCAGGGATTAAGCTACGTAGTCGCGGCTGGTAACAAATTTTACTTTGATAGGCAGTTTTTGTGCAGCGAGTTCCATCGCTTCTTTGGCAACCTGTAAAGGAACGCCATCTGCTTCAAATAAAATTCTACCTGGTTTAACTACTGCTGCCCAATGGTCAAGAGCACCTTTACCTTTACCCATCCTTACCTCGAGAGGTTTAGCGGTGATAGGTTTATCAGGGAAAATGCGGATCCAAACGTTACCTTCACGTTTCATGTGCCTGGTTAAAGCAACACGAGCAGCTTCAATCTGGCGGTCGGTGATCCATTTAGGTTCTAATGCTTTGAGGCCGAAAGTACCAAAGGACAGGGTTGCGCCTCTTTTAGCGTTCCCTTTGATGCGACCTTTGTGCATCTTCCTATGTTTCACTCTTTTTGGCTGTAACATCGTCTATATTGTTAATGTTAATAGTAAATTGTTTAAATCTGGTACCGTCAGATATTATCTACGGCCACCGCCACGGTTATCACCGCCTCTTCTGTCACCACGATCTCTTCTTTCGCCACCACGGTGATTGTCGTGACCATGTTCACGGCCACCACGGTTGTCACCTTCTTTACCGGTCAGAACGTTAGGGTTCAGATCGCGTTTACCCAGTACTTCACCTTTACAGATCCATACTTTGATACCGATTTTACCGTAAACGGTTAATGCAAACAGGGAAGCGTAGTCGATGTCCATACGGAAAGTATGTAAAGGAGTACGGCCTTGTTTCATTTCTTCGGAGCGAGCGATTTCAGCACCACCCAGACGTCCGCTTACTTTGATTTTGATACCTTCAGCACCCATTCTCAGTGCAGTAGCAATTGCCATTTTGATAGCGCGTTTGTAGTTGATACGGCTTTCGATTTGTTTAGCAATTGTTTCAGCAACGATGTTGGCATCCATTTCAGGGCGACGGATTTCCAGAATGTTAATCTGAACATCTTCTTTACCTGTCAGTTTCTTCAGTTCTTCTTTGATGCGGTCAACTTCGTTACCACCTTTACCTATGATGATACCAGGTTTAGAAGTATGAACAGTGATAATCAACTTACCTAAAGTTCTTTCGATCACAACTCTAGAAATGCCACCTTTGTTGATACGGGCATTCAGATAAGTTCTGATCTTGTTATCTTCAATCAGTTTGGTAGCAAAATCTTTCTTGCTGCCATACCAATTAGAGTCCCATCCTCTGATGATACCTAACCTGTTACCAATAGGATTTGTTTTCTGACCCATGTTCTGGTTATTTGTCTATTAGTTTAAATAGTTTTAATTTCTCTCTGTGGTATTAAACACTTAAGCGTTTTTACCGTCCACTACGATTGTAACGTGGTTACTTCTCTTGCGGATTCTGTAACCTCTACCTTGTGGAGCAGGGCGCATTCTTTTCAGGGTGCGGCCACCGTCAACCATGATAGTTTTAACAATCAGGTTAGCATCTTCTACCCTTGCACCTTCGTTCTTCACTTTCCAGTTAGCGATAGCAGATACCAGCAGTTTTTCTAAAGGTACGCTTGGGTGCTTAGGATGGAATTTCAAAATATTCAAAGCCTTTTCGACATCCAGACCACGGATCAGGTCTGCCAGCAAACGCATTTTGCGGGTAGATGTCGGATTATTGTTCAGCTTAGCTACTGCTTCCATTTTAAATTTCTTTTATTATTTAGTGTCTGATTGCTCAGACTATAATTACATTTTCTTGTTTGCGTGTCCTCTGAAGTTACGGGTAGGTGCAAATTCGCCCAGTTTATGGCCAACCATAAATTCTGTTACGTAAACAGGAATGAATTTGTTGCCATTGTGAACTGCGAAGGTGTGGCCTACGAAATCAGGAGTAATAGTAGAACGGCGGCTCCAGGTTTTGATAACTGTGCGCTTAGTGCCTGCGTTCATTTTTTCTACTTTATTCTCTAATTTCTGGTCAACGTAAGGACCTTTTCTTATGGAACGAGCCATGTTGTTTCTTTTATGATTTTCCAATTTCGGATTCCGGTTTTAAGGCCGGAACCCGAATTCCGAAATATTATAATTTTTTACCGTTCTTTCTGCTGATGATCAGTTTATCAGAGCTCTTATGCGATTTTCTGGTTTTCAGACCTTTCGCATATTTACCTGTTCTGGATCTAGGGTGACCACCTGAAGATTTACCTTCACCACCACCCATTGGGTGATCCACTGGGTTCATCGCAACGCCTCGGTTACGAGGACGGATACCTCTCCAACGGTTAGCACCTGCTTTACCGATAGATTGCAGGGCGTGGTCGGAGTTAGAAACGGTACCTACAGTAGCCATACAAGTGTTGAGCACTTTACGGAGCTCACCAGAAGGCATTTTCAGTACGGCGTATTTTTCTTCCTTGTTGCTCAGTTGTGCGTAAGCACCAGCACTTCTGGCGATTGCACCACCTTTACCAGGTTGCAGTTCGATGTTGTGAACTACAGTACCCAGCGGCATATTTTTCAGCAACAGTGCGTTACCTACTTCAGGAGCAACTTCAGCGCCACTGATAACAGTGCCACCAACCTGCAGACCCTGAGGAGCGATGATGTAACGTTTTTCACCATCTGCGTAAGCAACCAGTGCGATGAAAGCACTACGGTTTGGATCGTACTCGATGGTTTTAACTGTAGCAGGAATATTCTGTTTGTCGCGTTTGAAGTCTATAACACGGTATTGTTTTTTATGACCGCCACCGATATAGCGCATAGACATCCTACCCTGAGCGTTTCTACCGCCGCTTCTCTTAGCAGGCTCGAGGAGGGATTTTTCTGGAGTATCCGAGGTCAGTTCCGCGTAAGCGTTACCGATTTTCCAACGGGTACCAGCTGTCATTGGTTTAAATTTCTTCAGTGCCATTACTTTCTGAAAAAGTTAAATGTTATTAATTTATGATTAGTGATCTGCATATACATCCACATCCCGGCTTATAAGGCCGGAACGGCACTACATGTTAGCATACAGATCGATAGTTTCGCCTTGAGCGAGGGTAATGATCGCCTTTTTGTAAGACGGTTTTTTACCCGCAATGAAACCGGCTTTAGTAAAGCGGAATTTAGCTTTACCTGGCATAACTGCAGTATTCACTTCTGAAACTGCCACACCGTAGAATTCTTCCACTGCTTTTTTGATCTCCAGTTTGTTGGCTTTTTTGTCAACGATGAAGTAGTAGCGGTTGAATTTTTCGGTCTGTTTGTTCACCTTTTCGGTTACTACCGGTTTGATTAAAACATCTGATGGTCTCATCTTATATAGCTTATAGCTTTATAGCTGTGTTATTTAATTGGTTTACAACCTATTAAGCTTCTACAACAGGCTCTTCAGTGAAGATTTTTGCAGCGCTTTCTGTGAATACCAGGTAGTTGCTGTTCATGATATCATAAGTATTGATATCGCTCAGCATAGCACCGTCCACAGTAGGGATGTTTCTTAAAGACAGGTAAACACTTTCATTGTATTCCGGTGTGATAAACATAGTTTTCTTACCGTCAACGTTGATGTTCAGGTTCTTTAAGATACCAACGAATTCTTTTGTTTTTGGAGTCTGGATAGCCAGGTCTTCAACAACGATGATGCTGTTAGCCTTAGCTTTAACAGACAGTGCAGAGATCTTAGCGAGATCTTTCACTTTTCTGTTCAGTTTAATGCTCCAGGAGTGAGGTTTTGGTCCGAAAATGGTACCACCACCTTTATAGAGAGGGTTACGGATGTTACCTTTACGGGCACCACCAGTACCTTTTTGTTTGTGCAGTTTACGGGAAGCACCTTTTACTTCAGCACGGGTTTTCACTTTGTGAGTACCCTGACGCTGTGCAGCCAGGTATTGTTTAACCGCCAGATAGATTACGTGGTTGTTTGGTTCAACACCAAAAATCTCTTCGGGCAGGTCAATAGATCTTCCAGTCTGCTTACCTTGTATATTTAAGATATCGATCTTCATGTTACTTCTGGATTAAAACGATTGAACCATTGTGGCCGGGAACGGAACCACTTACCAGGATATAATTTTTCTCAGGGAAAATTTTCAGAACTTTCAGGCCTTTCACTTTCACTCTTTCGTTACCTGTCTGACCTGCCATTCTCATACCCTTGAAAACGCGGGAAGGATAAGAAGATCCACCAACGGAACCAGGAGCTCTGGATCTGTCGTGCTGACCGTGGGTAGCTTCACCCACACCGCTGAATCCGTGGCGTTTAACAACACCCTGGAAACCTTTACCTTTAGAAGTACCAACAACGTCAACTAATTCACCTTCTGTGAAGATATCACAGGTGATAGATTCGCCGAGGGCTTTCTGTACGTCCGGGTTGCGGAATTCTTTTACAAAACGTTTGGGAGAGGTGCTTGCTTTCGCGAAGTGATTCAATTCTGCTTTAGTGGTGTGCTTTTCTTTCTTATCACCGAAAGAAACCTGAATTGCATTGTAACCATCATCCTGCAGGTTTTTTACCTGGGTTACAACGTTGGGACCAGCTTCGATAATGGTGCAAGCAGTTTGCTTACCATTAGCTTCGAAGATGCTGGTCATACCAATCTTTTTACCAATAATACCTTTCATTTATATATGATTTTACCCAGCGCCTGGGGGATTTCTAGCTATCCCCAGGATGGGCGGTTTAAATACTTTATTGGGCGGCCGCCCAGAAGGCGCGACCTATGTTAATTTGTTAAAATTGTTATTCCTCTGAAAATCAGTAGAATAACCATAAATCAATTAAAGGCGGGCCTTTTGCCCAGCCTTGCTGTTGTCCTATGCTTTAATTTCAACTTCTACACCGGAAGGTAAATCCAGTTTGCTGAGCGCATCTACAGTTCTGGAAGAAGAGGTGTAGATATCCAGTAAGCGTTTGTGAGTGCACAACTGGAATTGCTCGCGCGCTTTCTTGTTTACGTGCGGGCTACGCAGCACTGTAAAAATTTTCTTCTCTGTAGGTAAAGGAATTGGACCTGTTACCACGGCGCCCGTGTTACGCACGGTTTTGACGATCTTCTCAGCAGACTTATCTACCAGGTTATGATCGTAGGACTTCAGCTTGATTCTTATTCTCTGAGACATATGCAATGAACTTCTCTTTGTTTTTTCCCCTTACAATTTGGGAGGGCAAAGGTAACCCTTTCTTTTTATTTGGCAAATAATTCTCCGGAAAAAAATATAAGATTACTGTCAAAAGACATGCTTTGGCAGTTGGCGGGGGGTAAACGGTGCAGGATATTATCAGCAAAGGCGATGGAAAGTATTCATTTTGTGAAGCTTAGGCCTTATAGTTAGTTAACATGCTGATTTTGACAAATATAGTTAAACCTATTTCAGAAAACCAAAAAAAATCTGCTTTTCCTCGCATTTTCCCAAAAAAGTAAGGGCTGCTCTCCCGGAGCAGCCCTTAGGAATAACCAGAGCAAAAACTCGGCCTTGGTTCCTCTTACAGAGGTAAACCGCCACCGATACCGCCCAGTAATGATTTTACTAATTGCAATACCAGAGCCAGCAGTTGATTCAGTAAATCCATTTTTTTAGGTTTTAATAGGTAAATGCCTACTCTATGTTTAAGCTGGTTTTCGGCAATGCCAGCAGGTTAACCATACCCTTAGGGTACATCGAAAATAAAAGCAATCATTCATTTTGCAATCGTTCATTTTCATTCATTCCCAACTGTATATTCATTTTATTCATTCAGCCACCAGCAAGCATTCTATAACATAACGAACACAACTATTACACATAAAAATTTAATCATCTGACATAATTAAATACTATTACAATAATTCGTTATCCTAACCAATCATCTGCATAAAAAAAACCGCTGCGATAACCGCAGCGGTGAAAATTTGTCTGTCAGCGATATGCACCTTGGTAATATCCCTGATCAGCGTAGACAACCTATCTTACAGGCCACCCAGTAATGCTTTGAGGAGCGCAATCAGTGATTGCAACAATTGATTCAGTGTGCTCATATAATTAGTACAATAAATGAGAGCCTACTCTGTTACTGGTTTTCGGCATTTCCCAGAATCCTGGCTCCGTACAACAACGGAAAATACGGACAATCATTTAGGCTAAAACCCGGATTACAGGCCACCCAATGCTGACATCAGAACTGCCAATAAACCTCTCAAAAAGGTATTCAATGCATCTAAAATCATACATACAGATTTAGTGTTTTGCCTACTCTCTCTTCTGGTTTTCGGCATACCCAGCTGTCAATGAACCGTAATGTTACATTACAGGGCTCCAGTAACAGTGTTCAAGAACTTTACCAGCGCTGCGATAATTGTGTCCAGCATAGTATAGAAATTATCATTGTTGCACCTACTCTTTTCTTGGTTTTCGGCAATCCCAAACGAGCAAAAGCACTGCTCATGCTACCAAAAATAAAGGCTTCACATCAAATAACTCCTGTTCAGTATATTCATTTATCAGCCTGTTTATTCATTCTGTTCATTTCGCCAGGAGTAAGGATTCCTATATAAAAAATGGCCCCGGAGTTCATCCGGGACCATTGAAAATAAGGTGTATTTAAACGGATCTGTATGCTTCAAAAGCTTACTGACCGCTCTTTTCAGATTTATAAATCTGTTTAGCTTTCGCAGAAGGCAGGAAAATCTGGAAGCCCACATTCAGGCTCAGATGATTGGCTGTGGTTGAATTACCACCACCTACGGTCAGGTCATATTTCAGCAATCCTTCCAGGCCGATATTTGGTGTGATGAAGTAGGAAATACCAGGGCCGATACCAACATTCAAACCATTGGTAGACGTACCATTTGCCGGATTGGCACCAGCTAAACCTGCATTGGCTTCCATGAAGAAGCGAACTCTTTTGGAGAATTCCAGTTTCCGGACATTTTTATCTTCGACATAATAGCGGGCAAAGGCACCAACACCATATGTCACATCACTTCCGTTATCTTTTACGCTATGTAAGCCAAAGTTAACATAACCACCTAAAGCAAGCCCGTCTTTAATAAACCAACCTACTTTGGGCGTCAGGTTAAAATCAAAGGTGGTACTGGACTTCTGAAAAATGAAACCAAGATTGGTAACGTCTGCTCCCACCATTATATTTCCTTTCTGGATTTGAGCTTTTACACTACCATACATCATTGTCAATAACACAAGGGTTAAGAGACGAATTTTTTTCATGATTTAGTTTTTAGTTTAATAAATAACAGTGTGGAATATTCACGTGAGGTAGGGGGTAAAAAGGAGGGGGCATGCACAATTGGTCGATACTACACGGGTTCGTTCGCGCTACATACATACGTTGAACTGAATCATCAGTTCATGTATAACTAACTAATAAATAAGGATAACAGATAAAAACTGATGTTGTTGTATCTCAGTATAAAAAAATTAATTATTTTTTTCAGATGCTAAGAGATCAATATGTGCGCAGAATTCCCCGCGCTGCTGGAGGAAAGAGAGGAAACCGTCGAGTCGGGCATACATTTTCTGACCGGAAACATTTTTGATATAACCAGGCAGTTGCCAGCTTTTTAAATCCACCAATTCCCATGGGTGAAAATAGAATGACAGGTAGGGGTCTTTTCGGAGGATCTGGCGGCTGAAATGCTTTGTAACCCATAACGGTGCATTTTTGACGCTAAGCCAGAAAATAGGGTATCTTAAAAGCGGAGAAACGGAAGAGGGGATAATCCAGACATCCTGGTCTTTAAAAAGGGTACGTGGCAGGTGCCAGTTGTTATATCTGCCAGGCAGCCAGGTGGGGTTGACAGAGGAATCGTACAGATAGCCTGCACTTTGCAGGGCGGCCATGTTTACCTTACGCAGGCGGGGCATGCGGAAGCCTTTTACCTGTTGCCCGCTGATTTCCTGCAGGGCGAGCCGGGAGCCTTCCAGGTCTGCCTCGGAAAAGGTGCTATGGTAGTAGGCATGGGAAGCCACTTCGTGGCTGGCGGCGATGCGGCGGATTAATTCGGGATAATGCTGTGCCCAGTAGGCGGTAATGAAAAAGGTAGCTCTGACGTTGTATTTTTCGAAGAGGTCGAGGGTAAGCTGCAGACCTTTCCGGGATATTTCCAGTTTATCCTGGAGCGATACCTGCTGGCCAAATTCTTCCGGGATATCGAATTCTTCTACATCCACACTGATCAATATCCTTTTTTGCTGCTTACTCATGCTACTATTTGAAATACTAAACTGTTTTAGGTCCGGCTACAATTTTTAAATAGTTTCTTAATTCTTTGAACAGCAATTTCATCTTAAATGCTGAAAAAGTAATACCGGGGCGGCAGTAAACGGGTACGCCAGCCATTCTGATGCGTGGGCGTTTACCGGCTCTGTACATGAATTCGCTATCATACAGGAACCCATCGATAGTGGTATCCAGAAGAATATCCCTGCCGATCATGTTAAAGCCTTTGAGGCCGGCCTGGGCATCATTTACTTTCAAACGCAGGATAAATTTATTCATCGTGCGATTGATCCTGGTAATGATACGTCTTTTTCGTGGCAGTTCGCGAAGATAAGCTTCTCCCCTTTCACCGGCTACGACGTCCATGCCATTCTGCAGGGCATCGTATACCTGTTTAACGGCGGCAACGCCAAATGGGAAATCAAGATCTGTATATACCTGGTAAGCGTGCTGGGAGCGTTTTACGCCTTCTCGTATGGCGTATCCCTTTCCTCTGTTAATTTTGTTGTCTACTACAATAATGCCTGGTATAGCGGCTTCCAGCCAGGAAATATGTTTCTGGGAAAAGTTTTTCAGGGAGCCGTCGTTGACAAGGATTAACTGTACCGGTACTTTTCCCATGATGGTTACGACATCATGGTAATGTTGGATTAAAGTTTCCACCCACTGGCCGGAGGGATTCCAACATGGCAGAATCAGATCCAGGCCAGGAGTAAGAACTACCGGTTCTGCCGGTCTTATTATAACAGTTGCAGGAAATGCAGCGGTGGTGATTGGCAATGACATAACTACAAAGCGGCTATCAGTAAACTAAAAAAATACAGGTACTCGTAAACTGATAACGCCCTGATTTTGCGACACCCTCTATTGCGGGTGCTAAAATAATTCTGTGGGAAGTGGCGGAGGAATAAAAAAGGGCCCCCGGTGAACCGGGAACCCTGGCAGGCAAAAAGTATTTTGTGACAGTTGCAGGTTATTAATATCTAAAGTAGGTAAAGAAAGGTCAATTGCAATAGCATTTTAGGGGGATAAAACAAAAAAGGGCCTCTACGATGTAGAGACCCTTTTTCAGTATTTGGAAACACTTAAAAATTAAGCGTTTACTTTTCCTTTAACTTTCGCGATCACTTCTTCAGCAACGTTGTTTGGAGCTGGAGCGTAGTGAGAGAATTCCATGATGGAAGTAGCGCGACCGGAAGACAGGGAACGCAGCTGGGTTACGTAACCGAACATTTCGCTCAGTGGAACTTTAGCTTTAATTACCTGAACACCGTTTTTGGAGTCCATACCTTCCAGCATACCACGACGACGGTTCAGGTCACCTGTTACGTCACCCATGTATTGGTCTGGGGTTTGAACTTCTACTTTCATGATTGGCTCGAGCAGAACTGGTTTAGCTTTGCGGCCAGCTTCACGGAAGGCTTGTTTAGCGCAAAGTTCGAAGGACATCGCGTCGGAATCCACTGCGTGGAAACCACCGTCGAACAGACGAACTTTCATGCTTACGAGCGGGAAGTTAGCCAGAACACCTTGGTTCATAGAAGCTTCGAAGCCTTTCTGAACAGCAGGGATGAATTCTTTTGGAATAGCACCACCGAAGATATCGTTGATGAACTGGAATGATTTACCGTCGTTTTCTTTCAGCCATTCTGCGTCAGCAGGTCCGATCTCGATCTGGATATCGGCGAACTTACCTTTACCACCGGATTGTTTCTTGAATGTTTCGCGGTGAGCTACTTTCACAGTCAGTGCTTCTTTGTAAGCAACCTGAGGTGCACCCTGGTTAACTTCTACCTTGAATTCGCGACGCATACGGTCAACGATGATTTCGAGGTGAAGCTCACCCATACCGGAAAGAACGGTTTGACCGGTTTCTTCGTCGGTTTTAGCTTTCAGGGTAGGATCTTCTTCTACCAGTTTAGCGAGGGCCATACCCATTTTGTCCACATCTGCCTGAGTTTTAGGCTCGATAGCGATGGAGATTACCGGCTCAGGGAAGGTCATTGATTCCAGTACGATAGGATTGTTCTCATCGCAGAGGGTATCACCGGTTTTGATATCTTTAAAACCAACAGCCGCACCGATATCACCAGCTTCGATGAAATCGATAGGGTTCTGTTTGTTAGCGTGCATCTGCATGATACGGGAGATACGCTCGTTTTTACCTGTACGGGTATTGAGAACGTAAGAACCTGCATCCAGGTGACCAGAGTAAGCCCGGAAGAATGCCAGACGACCTACGAAAGGATCGGTCATGATTTTGAACGCCAGTGCAGCGAATGGTTCTTTAGCATCTGGTTTACGTTCGATATCTTCACCAGTATCAGGGTTAGTACCTTTTACTGCTTCGATGTCCATTGGAGAAGGCAGGTAACGGCAAACCGCATCCAGCATTTTCTGAACACCTTTGTTTTTGAAGGAAGAACCGCACATCATAGGGATGATAGCGATATCGATGGTAGCTTTACGGATAGCTTCGTGGATTTCAGCTTCAGTGATGGTATTAGGATCATCGAAGAATTTCTCCATGAGTTTATCATCGTAGTCAGCAACTGCTTCTACCAGTTTAGCTCTCCATTCGTTAGCTTCGTCTACCATGTCAGCAGGAATATCAATTTCCTGGTAGGTAGCACCTTTACCTTCTTCGTCCCAGATGATACCTTTCATGGTGATCAGATCAACCACACCTTTGAAAGTATCTTCTGCACCGATAGGCAGGGTCAAAGGAACAGGGTTAGCACCCAGCATTTCTTTCACCTGCTTAACAACGTTTAAGAAGTCAGCACCGGAGCGGTCCATTTTGTTAACAAAACCGATACGTGGTACACGGTAGCGGTTAGCCTGGCGCCAAACGGTTTCAGACTGAGGCTCAACGCCGGATACAGCGCAGAACAGTGCCACCAGACCATCCAGTACGCGCAGGGAACGTTCTACCTCAACGGTGAAGTCCACGTGGCCTGGAGTATCGATGATGTTGAATTTATATTGTTTGGTATCTGGCTGTGCTTTACCTTGTAAAGTTGGAAAATTCCAAAAACAAGTGGTAGCAGCAGATGTAATGGTAATACCTCTCTCCTGCTCCTGTGCCATCCAGTCCATGGTAGCGGCACCTTCGTGTACCTCACCAATCTTGTGGGATTTACCTGTATAATACAGGATACGCTCTGTGGTAGTGGTTTTACCCGCATCAATGTGCGCCGCAATACCAAAGTTCCTTTGAAATCTTAAGTCTGCCATAATATTAAAATGACTAAATAATGCAATTTGGGGGGCAAAGGTAATCTATTTTCGTCAATAAATAAAACCTCCCCGGATTGTGAAATTGTTATTTATTCTTTAACGAATAATGAGGCTTTGCGGGCCTTGCCATATGCCCGACAAAAGTGACCGGATTCGAAAAATTATCTGCCAGATTTCATAAACTTATCAAGAGTTTTTAAATGATTCGATAAATTTAGAGAACATTTTAATAGCATTTGGTGTTCAATTGCAGTCAGAAGCGTTACAATAGAAGGGCAACCTACTCACCTTTAACTAGTTAACTGGTACAGCACGTCGAAACTATTTCTTTATCCAAAACCTGAAAAAACCATGATAAAATAATACTTATCCTTCTTATTTATTGTTCCCTAATTAGTTACAGACCTGGCTTTGCATTTCAACCGGCCTTATATTTCTGTAGGATAAGCATCATTACAGTTTTTCGCCCGATCCATTGGTGGCGGGGCAGGTTCAGCGTTACAAAATAAATCTCCCAAAAAAATCTCCCCACAAGAGATATCGGGTGTTTTATACCTGACCTACAACATTTTACCGGATACCCGGCTTACTTATGCATCATAAGCATGAGCTGTAATTTTCATGCCTGCATTTTACTGGGAGCACACCATACAGCATTGTTTCCACCACAAATTTCTTCCTTATGGAGATGATCAACCGTTGCATGCTGGAAGACCTGAGCATGCTGCACAATTTACTACAGGCGTCGAGTCAGCACCGACAATGGCAAGCCCTCCCCATTGACGCATTAAAAGCAGAGAACGAAAAGCTGAAATCTGTGCTGGCAGGCACAGAGCGATTGTTTACCCTTTTGGCTACCCCGATGCCCGAAGAGGAAATTTTTCCAGAAAGTGATCACACACATTAACAGCAAGTACTATATGAATATTTTAACACGTACAGTCTTTTGCTTATTGGTAACCCTTAGCATAGGTATGCCCTGTGTCAGGGCACAGCTGGTATTGAACCGGCAGGTAACAGCTACCACCGGAGGAAGTGGCACAGCGGGTACGGTCCGTATTCAGTATACAGTTGGAGAACCTGTCATTACCCTGATTACTGATGGTCACCTTCTGCTTACGCAGGGTTTTCAGCAGCCGGACGAGTTACCGACGATCAGTCCGGCGGCACCACTTGTCAAAGGTTACATCGTATTTCCCAATCCGGCAGCCTCTGTGCTGAAGGTACGAATGGACCTGCTGGCAACAGCAAACGTACAGCTGGAACTTATCAATACTGCAGGTCAGACCATGTATACGACCCAACAGACCTTAGGGCCTGGACAGAACACGTTTGAGATAAATGTCAGCCGGTTTGCTGCGGCGATTTACAGTCTGCGGATCCATGTAGGGCAGCAGATTTTCTACGAAAAAGTAATTATTCAGTAATCTTCATTGCGCTTGAATATGCAAAAACATAAACTCTTGATTTTGCTGGCAGGCATATGCTGTGTGCCATCGGTACTACTGGCACAGAAAAGTCAGCAACGGCCACCTGATATTGGCGCAAGTTTCCTGCTGGTCAATCCGGATGCACGCAGTGCCGGTACCGGTGATGCCCCCACTGGTCTGAGTCCGGATGTCAATGCCCTGTGGTCAAATGCCGCCAAGATTGTATTTGCCGGCGACTGGGGCGTTAGCGCCAATTATTCGCCCTGGATGTGGGGAATAAATAACAGCCAGTCCAACATGGCCTATGTCGCCGCCTTTAAAAGCATTGGCAAAGAAGAGGACCAGGCAGTAGGCTTGTCCATGAAATATTTCAATTATGGCGACATCACCTTCCGGGATGATAATGGCACGATCATACAGGACT
This sequence comes from Chitinophaga sp. Cy-1792, assembly GCF_011752935.1. Taxonomy (NCBI): domain Bacteria; kingdom Pseudomonadati; phylum Bacteroidota; class Chitinophagia; order Chitinophagales; family Chitinophagaceae; genus Chitinophaga; species Chitinophaga sp. Cy-1792. Next base: position 235,201 of record NZ_VWWO01000003.1, on the reverse strand, counting down.
ATACGCCCAAAGAATTTTCAGTAGACGGAAGTTATGCCAGAAAGCTGGGGCAGCGTTTTTCGCTGGCCATATCACTGCGGTATATACGCAGTCAGCTGGGACAGGGTAATTTCAATGGTCTTCAGCAAAAGCCGGCATCTGCGGTAGCAGGAGATATTGGATTTTATTACCAGAATAGTGCAGACAAACTGGATTTCGGCAACAGGTACTGCTTTGGAGTAAGCATTACCAATATCGGCTCTAAGCTTTCCTATACCGATGATAAGGACCGGAAAAGTTTCCTGCCGATGAACCTGCGGATTGGTGGCGGATATGCCTTTGTTAATACTACCACCAGCACCTTTACCATTACTGCAGAAATCAACAAGCTGCTGGTACCTACCCCACCGATTTACGCGCTTGACTCCAACGGTATGGTTACCAATACCATTGTGAAGGGTCAAGACCCTGACCGGAGCGTGGTAGGTTCCATTTTTTCCTCCTTTGGAGATGCCCCTGGCGGATTTACGGAAGAGCTGAGAGAATTTACCATAGGTTCGGGAATAGAGTATTCCTACAAGCAGATACTATTTCTGAGAGCCGGATATTTCTATGAGCACCCTAACAAAGGCTACCGTCAGCATTTCAGCAGTGGTATTGGATTAAGTTTCCAGAATATTCAATTGAACATGGCCTACCTGATACCTACAGATGGCAGTTTATATCAGAAGAAAACGCTGACATTTTCGCTGCTTTACAATATCAGCGGAGCACATTAACTGCTGTCTTTTACCGGGTTAATAACCATCTCTTTAAACAATAAAACAACTTCCCCCATATGAAACCACTGATTATTTTCTTACTGTTTATTGCTGCTGTACACTTGCCTGGCCTGGCGGGCGCACAGACAAGAGTGCCACTCAAAACATCTGATGGCGCAATAATTACCAGACCGGTACCGGTACCAGTTAAACCGGCAGATGGTACGGCGGTGACACCTCCTGCCAATCCGGGACAACCTGCCGGCACACCGGTATCCATACAAACCATTCCCCAGATCAAGCCCAATACAGATGCTCCAGCCAAAACACCGGCAACTACTTCTACCCTTCCGATAGATCAGTTATTCAAACCTTTTACCGCTATTCAGCCACCTGTATTAGAACAGGAAAATTCCAATCAACAAAAACCTGCAAAACCATAAAAATGCCTCTTATGAAAAGGAAACTTTTACTATATATTTTGTTCCTGTCAGCCCTATTCCTCCAGCAGGCAAAGGCACAGAATGCCCTGACTGGTATTAACTATCAGGCTGTAGCACGAAATGCGAACGGTACCACACTTCCCAATCAGGCCCTGCAGGTAAGATTTACAGTGCTGAGTGGTTCGCCGGGCGGCAATGTGCAGTACCAGGAAACGCAGGACGTTACCACCAATCAGCTGGGGCTTTTCACTTTACAGATTGGTAAAGGCTCGCCGGTGAGTGGTTCCTTTGCATCGATTCCCTGGGCACAGGCGAATCAGTATTTGCGGGTGGAAGTATCTGTTGGCGGAAGTAATTTTTCAGAATTGGGTACTTCTCAGTTGATGAGCGTGCCATTTGCCTTATTTGCAGCCAATAGTACACCGGGGCCTAAGGGAGATCCGGGACCAGCGGGGCCCGCAGGTCCTCAGGGAGCTAAAGGAGATCCTGGCGTGACGGGACCGGCAGGAGCGACAGGACCGCAGGGAATAGCCGGCCCTATTGGGGCAATCGGACCGATGGGACTTCCCGGGGCAACTGGTGCAACAGGAGCTACCGGCGCTATGGGCGCACAAGGTCCGGCAGGACCTATCGGACCAGCGGGAGCAACAGGAGCAGCAGGAGCGACAGGACCGGCAGGACCGGCAGGTGTTGCAGGTGCCACAGGACCAGTGGGGCCTGTGGGGCCACAGGGACCAGCAGGTCCGGCAGGAAGTATTGCCGGAGCTGCAGCGGGTGGAGATCTTAGCGGTACGTACCCTAATCCTACCGTGGCTAAAATCCAGGGATTCCCTGTAGTTACTACTGCACCAACAGCAGGTCAGTTATTAACATTTGATGGCACCAACTGGGGGCCAGCTGCCAATAGCGGAGGATTAGTTATTCCTTATGCCGGCACCTTTAATCTTCCCGGTACTTTGTTCTCACTGACTAACAATGGCGATGGTACATCGTTGGCAGGCGTTTCCAATTCTACCTCCCCTAATATTACGCCTATCCTTGGAACTGTGTCTTCTACTTCTCCCGGTGGTTTTGCTACGGCCGTAAAAGGAACCAATAATGGCACCGGCGGCTTAGGTATAGGTGTATGGGGCTCGCAGAATGGTGCAGGATGGGGAGTTTATGGGACTGCCCCTACCGGAATCGGAGTTTACGGGAATGCGACCGGGTCCGGCTTTGGCGTTTATGCCAATTCCAGCTCAGGAACCGGTTTATATGCGACCAGTACCACAGGCATGCCTGCTAACATCGCTATCTCCAATAATGCCAATACCAGCAATGCACTTACTGTTACTACATCAGGCAGCGGGGCTGGCATTCAGGTTAGTGCGAGTGCCGGTGGAAATGGTATCAATGCAGTGAGTGTGCAAGGCAGTGGTGTAAATGCCACCTCCAATATTCTGTCGGGAGCCGGCGTACTTGGCCATCATACGGTTGGCGGGGAAGCTATTACAGGGCTTACAACGAGTAACAGTGGTACACCAACGGGTGCAGTTGTAGGACGTAATGATGGCCCGGGCTATGGTGTGCAAGGTTTTATAGCCACAGATGCCTCCGGTAATGGTGTGGGCGTACTGGGGCGTGTGGGGGTAAACGGTAGTAGTGGTATGGCTGGTAAGTTTGAGAACCTGAACACCAGTAATAATATCAGTACGGTAGTGGTTACTACTGGCAGTAATGGTAATGGTGTGGATGCTACAGGCGTCAGTGGGTTTGCCTTACATGGTACTGCTACTAATATTTCCGGAGGAGGTGTAGTTGGAGATAACACAGCTGGCGGTGAAGCCGTAACGGGACGTGGCAACAGCACTGCGGGCATTGGTACGGTGGTAGGCCGGAACGATGGCGCCGGATATGGTGTATATGGATTTATTGCTACCAATACAGCTGGTACAGGTGCCGCCGTTGCAGGCCGTGTAGGTATATCAGGCTCTACTGGCCGGGGCGGATTTTTTGAAAATACCAACAATGCCAATACCAATAATACCGTGGAGGTGGTGAATGTTGGCCCTGGTGTGATTGCAGATCATAGTCAGGGTAATGCCGGTAATTTCTTTATGAATAATACCAGTGGAGTTGGTGCCGGGGTTCGTGGTGAAGTGAACAGTATTTTTGGCAACAATGGAACCGCTGGCGTGTATGGTATTGCTTCCGGAACGGGTGGTTATGGCGGTTATTTTGAGCATAGCAATACTACAGGTTTCGGTCGGGCACTGTATGTAACCAGCGTTGGCCAGGGTACTGCTACGGAGCTGGACCACAATGGCCCTAGTGGGAATGCGGTATTAATTCAGGGTTTTAATAATACTAATACTGATAATGTTTTACAGGTGCTAAGCGCAGGGCCTGGTGTGATTGCGAATCATGCTTTGGGCAATGTTGCCAATTTTGTAAACAGCAATAATACGGCGGTTGCTGCGGCTGTCAGAGGAGAGGTGAACAGTATTTTTGGTAATGCGGGCACAGCCGGTATTTATGGGGTCGCTTCCGGTACAGGCGGTTATGCTGGTTATTTCGAGCATACAGAAACTACTGGTTTTGGCATCACGTTACAGGTAATCACCAATGACCTGGGAACTGCCATGGTGGTGGATCATGAAGGGACAAGCGGCGATATTGCGATCTTCCAGTCAGGCGGTTTTAATGTGACACGTATTGACAAAACTGGTAAAGGTTTCTTTGATGGTGGTACACAGACAGGCGGTGCAGATATGGCCGAGGCCTTTGATGTTAGTGGCAGCATTAAAAATTACGAGCCTGGGGATGTGTTGATAATAGATGTTAATAAAGATAGATCTGTGGAGAAGTCAAATGAGGCGTATTCTTCATTGGTAGCGGGTGTATATGCTACTAAGCCAGGTATGCTGATGACGGAGGAGAAGATAGATACAGATATTTCAGATAAGGTACCGATGGGTGTTGTGGGAGTTATTCCTACGAAGGTATGTAATGAGGGGGGAGCGATTCATCGGGGGGATATATTGGTAACCAGCAGCAGGGTGGGATATGCGATGAAGGCGGATTTGGATAAGCTGAAGCCGGGTCAGGCTATCGGGAAGGCATTGGAGGAGATGGGCGGTAGTGAGGGAAAGATCAGGGTGCTGGTGAATGTAAAGTAGGCAGCGATGCGATTTAGTTCAGATAAAGTAGGGCCGGGCACTTTGGTGTCCGGCTTTTTTATTTGTGTTTTGGGGATGTTGGAGGAGATGAATATGCAGGAAGTATAAAGGCAAGGTTCGGGTGGCGGAAATAGGCGGTTGTTTTGTGGGAATGGTCTTGCTATGGAAAGATGATTATGCAGGAAATAAAAAGGCAAGGGTTCGAATAGCAGAAATAGGCGGTTGTTTGTGGGAATGATCTGGGGAGGGGGTTGTGCAGTAAGCATAAAAAGGCGAACAGTTCCGATAACAGAACTGTCCGCCAAATATATTGAGTTTGCCGGTTAGGGCTATAACTATACTCTGAAGTGAGAGAAAGCTTTGTTAGCTTCAGCCATACGGTGAGTATCTTCTTTCTTTTTGAAAGCGGCACCTTCACCTTTGCTTGCAGCTACGATTTCATTCGCCAGCTTATCAGCCATGCTCTTACCGTTTCTGTCGCCAGCGTAGCGAACTAACCATTTGATGCTCAGGGAAATTTTTCTATCAGGGCGTACTTCAGCAGGGATCTGGAAGGTAGCACCACCGATACGACGGCTTCTAACTTCTACAGCAGGAGTAACGTTGGTCAATGCTTTTCTCCAAACCTCGTAACCGTTTTCACCGGTCATTTGGCTTACTTTATCCACAGCATCGTAGAAAATTTTATAGGCAATGCTCTTTTTTCCTTGCTCCATAACGTTATTAACAAAGCGGGTAACCAGTTTGTCATTGAACCTAGGATCCGGAGCCAGAGGCAATTTCTTTGCAGCTTGCTTTCTCATTTATATTGAAAATTACTACTAGTTATTATTATTATTTTTTAGCCTTTTCCTTCTTAGTACCATATTTGGAACGGCTCTTCTTTCTGTCTTTCACACCTGCAGTATCCAGAGAACCGCGAACGATGTGGTAACGAACACCTGGTAAGTCTTTAACCCTTCCACCACGGATCAGTACGATAGAGTGCTCCTGGAGGTTATGACCTTCACCTGGGATATAGGCAATCACCTCAACTTTATTGGTTAAACGCACCTTCGCAACTTTACGCAATGCGGAGTTCGGTTTTTTAGGCGTAGTAGTGTAAACACGCGTACAAACGCCACGGCGCTGAGGGCAGCTATCTAATGCCCTGGACTTGGACTTAGCCCGGATAATTTCTCTTCCTTTTCTTACTAATTGTTGTATAGTAGGCATTCTTTACCTAGTTTTTTATGTCGGTTTAACAGATGACATCCAAATTCCCATATGGGATTTTGGGACGGCAAAGGTAAAACTATATGTGTGAATAACAAAATTGTTTCGAATTTTTTTTGTCACACCAGTGGTGCAACTACCCCGGAAGCGGTTTGGTTCCTCGGTAATTGATACGCTTACCTGTAACCGGAACGCAAAGGTAAGGTTTCTCTCAATATCTACCGAAAAAAAATAACGTCCGGGAAAAAATAAAGACTTATGGCCAACCAGGCGACATAAGTCTTTATCTATATTATTATATAAGCAATTGATTATTCGCCTACTATGTAATTCCAGTTACGGGTATCGGCTGCTTTTCCGGTACGGATACCATCGAGGCGGCGGATAACTTCGGCACCTACTTCATATTTAGTGGTGTCCAGTTTCAGCTGGTTGTCCAGGTAGTCCAGTTGTTCTACATAGGCTACGCTGGCAGCGGTACCGGTACCAAATACTTCGCGGAGTGTACCATTATTATATGCGGTTACCAGTTCATCGATGGAAACCGGGCGTTCTTCAACGATGAGGCCCATATCTTTCAATACGTCCATTACGCTGTTACGGGTAACACCTTCCAGGATGGTTCCCTGGGTCAGGTCTGGCGTAACGGCAGTGTTGCCGATGATAGCGAAAACGTTCATGGTACCGCATTCCTGCAGGTATTTGTGTTCAAAACCATCTACCCAGAGGATCTGGTCGAAACCTTTCTGTTTAGCCTGCATGGTAGGATACATGGCACCGCCGTAGTTACCGGCAGCTTTTGCAAAACCTACGCCACCAGGGAAGGCACGTACATATTTATCCTGCACCAGTAATTTAATAGGCTTATTAAAGTATGGGCCGGATGGAGAATTGATAATAGCAAATTTGTAAGTTTCGGAAGGACGTACCCCGATGAACTCGTCTGCGGCGATCATGAACGGACGCAGGTAGAGGGAGCAACCTTCGCCGGTTGGTACCCAGTTGCGGTCCATATCGATCAACATATCCATACCACCGATGAACAGCCATTCCGGAACGGAAGGCATACCCATTCTTTCGGCGGACAGGTTGAAGCGCTTATAGTTATCATAAGGGCGGAAAATCATTGGATTTTCCTGTGGGTCCTTGTAGGCCTTAATACCCTCAAATATAGCCTGGCCGTAATGCCATGCAGCATTGGAAGGACTTACTGAAAGATTCTGGAAAGGGACAATTTCTGCGTTAATCCACTCTTTACCATCGAAATCTGCCACCAACATATGGTCGGCATATTTCTTACCAAATACCAGATTATTAAAATCTATCTCACCTATTCTGCTGTGCTCGGTTTTGGTGACTTTGATCTTCTTTTCAGCTTCTTCCCTTACTGCTGATTTAGTTACCATCATGGTTAATCAATTTTATCTCAATATTTTTACACTTTCGTTGCGACTTGCCCCGCCTCAACAGGCACGGCTTTGCAAATAAACTGATTTTTCCCCACGCGGGGCCTTCATATTAATTTTAATTATAATAATTATGGCACTTGAGGATTTGCAATTAGACCCTTACTTTCTGGCCAAAATCTTTGCCCAGCCGATCATTCCCGGCGAAAGCAAGTCCGTGGCCGAACCGCAAAAACCTTTGCCGAATGTCAAATATTTAGGAGAAAATCAAAAAAACGTGGTCCTCTTCATACAAAACGAAAATGAACCATATTTGAACGACGATTTATTCAATCTCCTTACTAATATATTAAATGCCTGCAAACTGGGGATGCAGGATGTGGCCCTTGTAAACATCCAATCTTACCCGGATTTGAGTTTCAGGGAGTGGCAACAGGCACTCAATATAAAACAGGCCGTTGTATTCGGCATCGCACCGGCTCAATTAAAAATAGACGACCTTCCCTCCTATCAGTTATTTACTATAGGCGGCAGTACTGTGCTGTTTTCAGATCATTTGTCGGTAATAGGCAGTGATAAAACGATGAAGGCAAGGTTATGGGCAGGACTCAAACAATTACTCACCATCGGCTAATGCCGGCAGCTATAAGGAAAGTTTTATGAAATTAATTTTTGCGACGAACAACGAGAACAAGGTAAAAGAGTTTAAGTCATTGGTTGGCAACAACTTCGATATCATTACATTACAGGATGCCGGTATTGACATCGACATACCGGAACCACATGATACCCTGGAAGCCAATGCCCTTGAGAAATCCGAAACCATTTACAGAATGACCGGCACCAATTGCTTCGGAGAAGATACCGGCCTGGAAATTACCGCCCTGAACGGTGCACCAGGTGTATTATCTGCAAGATATGCCGGTGAGCAGAAGCTGGCGGCAGACAATATCACTAAGGTATTGCAGGAAATGGAAGGAGTTACCAACAGGGAAGCACAGTTCCGTACCGTATTGTCATTGATACTGGATGGTAAGGAATATCAGTTTGAAGGGATCTGCAAAGGCCATATTACTACTGCTGTGCAGGGTGAAAAAGGGTTTGGCTATGATCCTATCTTTGTTCCGGAAGGTGCCAGCAAATCTTTTGCAGAAATGGACCTGGCAGAGAAAAACCAATATAGTCACCGTGCGAAGGCGCATCATCTGTTTGCCGAATTCCTGAAATCTGTAAACGCATAATCATCTCCCTAAACCAATATAATGGCAAGAATTAAAATAGATCTACCTGCGCAATTCAGTTTTAGTATAACCATTCCCGTTAGGATCCAGGATGTAAATTATGGCGGCCATGTGGGCAATGATGCTATTCTGTCTATCATGCATGAAGCCAGAATACAATACCTGCAACAGCTGGGCTATAAAGAGCTGGACCACAGTACCAACACCGGTTTGATCATGGCAGATGTGGCTATCGCCTATAAAGGCGAAGCATTCCATGGGGATATCTTTAAAGTGGAGGTTGCAGCCGGAGAGTTTAGTACTTTCGGATTTGAACTTTTTTACCGCATTACCACTACCAGGGATGAAAAGCAGATCACTGTAGCTGAAGGAAAAACAGGTATGGTATGTTTTGATTACAACACACGTAAAGTAGCGAAGCTTTCAGCAGAAATGAAAGCCAGCCTGGAAAAATAAAAATTAAAGAAATGATCGATACAACAACAGCAGCCACCCTGGTGGACAATCTAATCAGCAGTCGCCGCAACATCAAGCCGACCAGTATGAACGGTAAGAAAATCGCGGATGAGACAATCAATGAACTGTTACAGAGCGCTGACTGGGCGCCTACTCACGGCTATACCGAGCCATGGTATTTTGTAGTGTATGGCGGCGACAAAGTACAGGAATTCTGTACAGCGCATGCTGATCTCTACAAACAATATACGCCTGCGGAAAAATTCATTTCCGGCAACTATGATAAGCTGAAATCGCAGGGCGACCTGGCTTCTCACGTTATCGCGATCTGTATGAAGCGCGGTAATAAGCCGAATATTCCGGTAGTGGAAGAAGTGGCAGCTGTAGCCTGCGGCGTGCAGAATATGTGGCTGAGTGCACATGCCCGCCATATTGCAGCTTACTGGGGAACCGGCGGTATGACGCTTCACCCTGCCATGAAAGATTACCTGGGCCTGGGAGAGGAAGACCAGGTGTTGGGCTTATTCTACCTGGGTTACACAGATGAGCCTGCAGTTGCCGGCAAACGTGTTAAGCCAGTCAGTGAGAAAGTAAAATGGATGTAATCCGATAACATTCAGACCCGGTATAGCTTTCAGCTTACCGGGTCTATTAAGTAAATATTCGCTTCTTTTTTGAACGCCTCCAGCTGACCTGCTATCCAGCGATCATCTTTTTTCAGTTCTGCCGCCATTACTTCTGCTACGGCAGGGGCTATACGAAGTGCTTCTCTTGCATCCAGGAACAGCAATCTTACCCTTCGGGCCAGGAAATCTTCAATATTCCGGGCCATTTCTTCTCTTACCGCCCAGGCCACCTGGGCTTTTTTAATACTAAATGCTTCGCTGATTGTTTCGTTGAGCACCGGATTATCGTTTGCCAGCTGGCGGATGGCTGCTTCATCGCTACCATAAAAATACCAGGGATCCTCCCAGTTCACGTTAGCCATGGCGCCGTGGATTGGCAGTTCCTCTGTAGCTGTTTCCGTTTCTTTCCAGCGCATGGTGTGTTCCAGCTGATGGATTACGTCTTGTCCCATGCGGCGGTAGGTCGTCCATTTACCACCGATGATAGTCATGAGTCCGGAGCTGGCAGCAATGATTTTATGGCTGCGTGAGATTTCCTTGGTTTTATGTCCCTCTGCCTTGGGGGCGGCCAGTGGGCGGAGTCCGGCCCATACACTGCGAACATCCGAGCGTTTTGGCGGATGAGCCAGGTATTGATCGGCCGTGGTGAGGATAAAATTAATTTCAGATTCCAGTGCGTGTGGTTCCAGGCTGATCGTATTTACCGGCGTATCAGTGGTACCTACCACCACTTTATTGTGCCATGGAACGGCGAACAGCACGCGGCCGTCGCTGGTGGCCGGGATCATCAGGGCATCATGGCCGGGAAGGAATTCCCTGTCCAGCACCACGTGTACCCCCTGGCTGGCAGCGATAGACTTAGGCGCGCTGGGATTATCCATTTCCAGGATATCATCCGCAAAGACGCCGGTGGCGTTGATAACAGCCTTGGTATTCAGGTAGATATCGTGTCCGCCGTTCAGTGTATCCCTTACCGTTACACCACTGATAGTGCCGAACTGATCTTTGTGCAGGCCGGTTACCCGCATATAATTCAGCGCAGTACCACCTTTATCCACAATCGTTTGTGCCAGGTTGACCGCCAGACGGGAATCATCGAACTGGCCATCATGGTAGAGGACACCGCCCGCCAGTTTATCCGGCTTGAGTGTGGGCAATCGTTGCAGTGCTTCAGATTTGGAGATATGTTTAGACTTGCCGAGACTGAGTCTGCCGGCGAGCCAGTCATATAATTTCAGGCCGATGGTGTATTTAATATTTTCCCAGAAGCTGAACGTCGGGATCACAAAAGAGAGATTACGGACAAGATGCGGCGCGTTGTGGGTGAGCAGACCACGTTCGTGGCTGGCTTCCCTGACCAGGCTGACATCGCCCTGGGCGAGGTACCTGACACCACCATGCACCAGTTTTGTACTTTTACTGGAGGTTGATTTAGCAAAGTCCACCTGTTCCAGCACCAGGGTTCGGTAACCTCTGGTGACGGCTTCCAGTGCAGCTCCCAGTCCGGTGGCGCCGCCGCCTACCACGATAATATCCCATGGTTCAAGATCAGTTCTGAGACTATCTACTATTTCTTCTCTTTTCATAAGGCTAGTTCGTTTTTCCGGGCCCGATATTTCGCGAATCGGGGCATACTGACTTAAACCGATCCGGGGTAGCAAATGTTGTGAATAAGCAAACTTTTAGCGTTTAAAAGCGTTCCAGAATAGTATCAGCATTGCAAAATTCATATGTCCATCAAGGTTATAAACAGATATCTGGTTTTTTGTGTCATTTTGGTTTGTTATGTATTGATAACCAGTTTAGGTGCACAGGCACAGAAGCGCAGGAGTAAACCCGTATCACTGAGCGAATTACCGCACGACACCATGCGGCCGGCAGATAGTGCTACCATCAGCAGGAATCTTCAGCGGCTGGCATCGGACACCAGTAATGGCAGTGGTATCCGCAAATCTGATACGACCGTATCGCTGTTAATCAACAGAATAGAGAATTACACCCTGTTGCTCAACTCTGAGATGACCGCCCTGAAACGGGGATTTGATACGGCCAAGATCAGTGCCAGTCTGCCATTGGTAGATACATCACTGGCGTTGATTAAAGGCAATATGGCGGGCCTTCAGCGCACTCCGAATATCAACGACATCCATACCAACAAAATCATGCTGGAGCAGCTGGAGCGTAAGCTGAACTCGTGGCAGACAATATTATTTTCCTATTACGACCGGCTGGTGATCATTAACGATACGATCCATACGTTGCGGCGGGATACAGCCATGCGCAATATACCTTCAGAAGATGAGCTGTATGGATTGTATGTTGGTATGCTGAGTAACCTGATATTAAAATTCCGGACAGTAGATAGCGCCAATAAGGTGAACCTGGTTAAGATTGGGTTGCTGCAAAATAAAGTAGCCAACAGGTATATAGAAGTCAGCAATCTGCTGGACGATATGAACTTTCAGCTGCAATTATTTACTACACATATGTTCCAGCGGGATTACAGGTATATATGGAATCCGCACCGGGATAGCATTAATCCGCTGGAATTTATACCCGTCGTCCATCAATCGTTGCATAAGAGTACCAAGGTGCTGGGGATATTTTTTTCGATACAGTGGCCGGTATTTTTTGTGTGGATACTAATAGCCGTTTTATTTGGCTGGGTGACGCTGTACAACATCCGGCGGATACGGTTGCGGCATGGCGAGGTGGAGTCGGAGTCTATATTACAGCATGCCAGGTACCTGTATAAATATCCGCTTGCGAGTACAGTAATTGTGGTGACGACCCTTGCAAATATTTTATCTATCCGGTACCCGATATTGTTTACGGAGATCATTCTGTTGCTGACGATGGGAGCGCTGACCTACATGTTTAAAGATATTTTTCCGAAAGTGCTTTTCAGGAACTGGCTGCTGCTAATGGGTTTACTGGTTGTTTATGCCTTGAATAACCTGTTAATAGAAGTCACCTATGTGGAGCAATGGGGTTTATTGATAGGCGCTGCCCTGAGCTTTATTCTGGGCATACGCTTCCTTAGGGAAACAACTACCTCCACGTTTGTACAGCCAAAATATTCAGCGCCGTTACTGATGCTTTTCATCTGTACGGCGGCATTTTCGTTTATCCTGGTATTGATGGCACGGGTGAGTTTAGCCAAGATCCTGGGTTCCAGCGCAGTGGTGAATACAGTAATGGCAGTGAATCTGTATGTGCTGACCAGCATCATGATAGAAGCAGTATACCTGCAGGTAGAGGCCAACAAAACCAGCAGTTCCTTCATTTCCTTCGTGGATTACCAGGACGTACAGCATAAGCTACGTTCACTTTTTATGGTACTTGCATTTGCCGGATGGCTGCTGATGCTGTTCAGAAACCTGTATGTCTATGATATGATTTATGATTTCATCATAGATTTCCTTTCCTCTTCGCGAACGCTGGGTAACCTTGAATTTTCCTACAGCAGTATCATTGTATTTGTGCTGGTGATATGGGTTTCCTTTATTTTATCGCAGCTGATCAGCTATCTGTTTGGGTCTACAACCCAGCAGAATGCCAAGAAGAATAAGTTGGGCTCCGCGATGTTGCTGGTACGGCTGGCGATCTTAGGCGGGGGCATACTCCTTGCATTTTCGGCGTCAGGGATACCGATGGATAAGGTTACCATTGTTATTGGGGCCTTAGGCGTTGGTATTGGTTTCGGGTTGCAGAATATTGTCAACAACCTGGTATCGGGGATTATCCTGGCTTTTGAGAAGCCTATTGAAGTTGGGGATACGATAGACCTCGGAACGAAGTCGGGCGTTGTAAAGGAGATTGGTATCAGGTCGAGTAAGATTTCAGCATTTGACGGGTCGGAAGTGATCGTACCTAATGGCGATCTGATATCACATCAGCTGGTCAACTGGACATTGAGTAATCGTACCAAGCGGGTGGATTTTGTTATTGGCGTGGGTTACGGCAGTGATGTCGGCAAGGTGAAAGCTATTATTTCCGCGGCGTTTCCTAACCGTGATGGTGTGCTATCCATACCTGCCCCTGTCATATTATTCGATCAATTTGGGGACAACAGCATCAATTTTAAAATTTATTTCTGGGTTGCCGATGTAGGAAATGCAGGTAGCGTTCAAAGCGAGGTGATGACATATATTTACGATGCACTGAATGCCGCAGGCACCGAAATCCCTTATCCACAGCGGGATTTACACATCCGGAGTGTAGATGAAAACATTCTGAATCGCTGGGATAAAAGAACGCCGGAGGAGCCTGCGAAATAATTTTTTAAAAAAAGTTTGAAAAAAAATGCCTCAACATTTTGATATTTCATTTTTTCGCTATTATCTTTGCACTCCCGTTTAGGGGCTGACGCTGAAAAGCAAGGCACTCAAAAACGAAAATGGCGAGGTAGCTCAGGTGGTTAGAGCGTTGGATTCATAACCCAAAGGTCTCGGGTTCAACTCCCGATCTCGCTACAGATAAAAAGCCTTTTAAGCATAGCTTAAAAGGCTTTTTCTTTTGAAAGGGTATTTGGTACTTAAAGAATACCTCCTAAAGTTTTCAATTTAGTAGAAGAATTTTATCCTCCCTTGTCTACTAATTTTTACAACATTGCACTGAAGTCCCCTATTAATATGCTGAATAATTTGTTCTCAGTCATACTGTAATGCGACAGCTATTTATAAAAATGACTATTTGAAGAAAAGCAAATGAATTTTTCAAAATTTCATAAATTAAAAAGTCCCAAAATCATTTATATACGTACATAGTTGGTATGAAAAACTGATTATTAACTCCCCCCAATGACAGCTGAAGAATATTTAAGAAAAGTAAATAAGCAAGTTCAAGACTTATTTGATTTATCATTAAAAGAAAATGAAGAGACAATAAATTTAGGAATTAACACGTCAATGTCTCTCCAAACCTGGCTTGGAGTAATCCCAGATGAGCCATATAAAATATTACTGAGTAATAGTATTCAAGCGTTGGAGCTTTCATTACTTTCTCAAGGTTATTGCCTATATCGCAATTCCTTTAGTGCTTTAAGACTATCAATGGAGATGTTGTTTGGTGGTATATATTTTAGCACGAACCTCATTGATTTCATTGAATGGACGAAGTCTTCAAAAGATCTGAACTGGTCAACAATTAATGATTATAATAATGGGATATTGTCTCATCGATTTTATAAAGCATTTTTTCCTGAAATTAAATCTGATTGTGAATCCTACTATACCCGGGCTAAGGATTTGTATAGAGACCTTTCTGAATATGTTCATGGTAACCACCATACCTGGATTACGGACTCAAAAGCATTGAAGGTAGAAAAGCGGGAAGTTGATCTATTCAAAAGATGTCTGTCATCATATAAAGAAATTGCTATTTTTTCGTTGTGCTTACGATATATAAAAGGACTTAATAAGGAAAATTTGGAGAAAATAGAGCCCATAATCATGGAAAATCTCAATCATATTGTTTCAATTCATTCTTATTTAACCATATAATCAATGGCAGATTTATATTTTAGGACAGAGAATATTCGGCCTGAGGAACTGCCGAATCTTATTGTTATCTCTCAATTGGAAAAAGATATTATTGAATCTTTAAAATCTAATTCCAATTTGATTCTTGAAGGGAGCCGAGGAACTGGCAAATCGTTTCTTATGAAGTTTGCTGCATATGAATTAGAAACAAATTTTCAAGAAGAGAAAATTTTGCCGGTTTATATAACGTTCATGGCCAGTACATTAATTCATTCAAGCGATCCGTTTCAGTTCCGAAATTGGATGATTGCCAGGAGCCTAAGAGAATTGATGAAAAGTTGCCTTAAAAAAGGCCTGCTTTTTTCAAAGTATGCTTCAACACTATTGAACGTTGACGGCAATGTTCAAGATAGTACCAGCAAGCTTGATGAAATAATCAGGGCTTACGAAGCCTCATACAAGAATCCAGGTTCTATTATCAATTCATCATCACTACCTGAACTGAATGACATAATTGACGCATTAAATGAACTTTGTGAAAAAAATCAGCTAAAAGGGATTTACTTTTACTTTGACGAGGCAGCTCATATTTTTAGGCCTGAACAGCAACGGCAATTTTTTACTTTTTTTAGAGACTTGCGATCTCCCTATGTTTCTTCGAAGGCAGCTGTGTATCCAGGCGTTACTCATTTCGGAGAAACTTTTGAATCCGTACATGATGCAACGTTCAAAAAGATTGATAGAAATATTCAGGACCTCGGATATCTGGGATTTATGAACTCCATGGTACAAAAGCAAGTAGACCCCACCCAATTAAATAGTATTAACCAACATAAGGACGTTTATAATGCACTAGTTTTTTGCGCAAACGGAAATCCCAGAATACTTCTGAAAACTACAGAACGATTACCCAAAATAGGTCCAAGTGAAATAGAAACACTGATTCGTACCTTTTTTAGAAATGAGATCTGGATTGAACATACGCTATTAGGAGACAAATTTAAAGGCCACAAATTGCTTGTTGACTGGGGCAGAAAATTTGTAGAGGATACCGTTATACCAAATCTTGTTAAGAAAAATTTAGAAGAAAATGGCTCTGTTAAGCCTGAAACAAGTTTGTTTTTTTGGGTTCATAAAGATTCTCCTATTCAGGTACGTGAAGCACTTCGCTTATTAACATATACCGGGATAATCAGAAAAGTTGATGATGGTGTTAAAGGTAGCAGATCTTTGATCGGGACACGTTATGAAGTGAACTACGGGGTATTCCTTTCACAAGTTACAAACCCCGTGAAAAACTCGCGCGATATAATTTCAAGACTTCAGTTGAATAATTTTTCTGAATACGGTCATAATCATTCGGCTTACAATGAACTAAGCAATGAGAGCATAGTAATAGAAAACGAGGCATCCCTTGTGGAATCGATAAATTCGATCTTACAACAGTCGCCTGATGTTCTTGACTTAACTAACTGGCAAAAAAATAAGCTCATTAAGGAAGCAGGAATATCAACAATTAAGGAGGTAATTGATATTAGTGAAGAAGAATTGATGAATAAGCTTTATCAGGTGGGAACTGTCCGTTCACGGCAAATGAAAAATGCAGCTTATGCGGAAGTTTTAGAGTTTATATCGGGTTAAAATTTGGGGCTAGATTTGTTTAATAATAGTGCACGGAGAAGATCGTTTGTCAAATTATTTGACCCAAGCTAGCCCAACGATAGGTTAGATAATTTTCCCCAATCTCGTTACAAGAAAAAGGCTTTCAAGTGATACTTGAAAGCCTTTTTTGTATATTAACCTCCAAAACTATTCTAACCTATGGGCCTGTTCAACAAACTTTTTGGTAAAAAGACGCAACCTTCTACCACAGCAACAAATGACTCCGATACTGACCTGACGAAAGTATACCCAAGAATTAAAAGGTTGTATAACGAAGCATCTCCCAACCACAGTAATGACGAACCGAAAATCGAATTAGGCAATGCTGATCTTCCCATCTATGAACCTATTGCAAAAGATCTTGGTCTTTTTTATGCATTAGACATGGGCGATTCTTTTATGCTTCTACAGAACAGACATTTATCTGAAACAATTACACTTGAAAAATTGAGGGAAGCAGCAATCAATAACCTGGTCGAAGAAACTTCGGAAAAAACCGAAATTCATGGAAATGCCTCAGAAGTGATGATGCTCGCCAATGGCGGAAATTATGAAGCAGCTATGATTTTAATTAACAGCCTGTGGGATGATCTCGAACGCACGCTGAACGACCAGCCATGTATAGCTTTACCTGCCAGGGATCTCCTATTTATTACCGGTAAAAATAATGCCGCTGGCCGGGAACACCTACGTGATCTGATTAACAGAGCTTATGATACAATCGATAAAAATCAATTGCTCGTTCGACACATCTATACACGCGAGAATAATCAATGGAGCGTGATAGAAACAATCTGATAATTTACCGGATCAAGTAAAGATTATTATTTAATCGGCTTTCAAATATCACCTGAAAGCCGTTTTGAGTTATATAAAAACTTCTTCTATGGCATTACAGATATGCCCCAATTGCCAACAACAGGATTTCACATGGAGCTTTGATGAAGAAAATATCCCACCTACAAGCTGGCATTGTAGTAACTGTGGTTATACCGCTTGTGAAGATGAATCTTTTGAAAGACTATGTGCCACCTGTAATATCAAATCTGAATCCAGGCTGGCAGATGATAAAAAAATTTACTGGTGGTGTTCCACTTGTAATACAATAACAATCATCTCGAAAATACCCAACTACAGATACCCCACCAGGGCTGCTATTGATTTCCTTGCAGCTGAATTCAATTATCGTAATGAACCCCACATGCAGGATTGGGAGTATGAAGTCGCCAGTGCCGAGGACTTAGATAAATATTTCGCCGTCTATTCGCGTGTAAATGATGATGATATCAGGTTTACGCTGATGATGATGATCATAGAAGTCCTTGGCACTAATGATGAGACCAACAAAGACTGGCTTAGGGCCAAACAGCTTCTAATTGAAAATTTTTCCTTGCACGAGTACACTGTCTTTTACTGGTGTATCTTTGATAACGAGCATATTGAAGATTGTTTTTATATCACTCCATTAATGAGAAAACTCTGGCAGGAGCAAGCTGAAAAACATCCATGAATTATTATTTGAAAACAATACTTTTATCACATCGGCTAATAACGTTCTTTCCCCTGATTCTGGCTGGTGTCCAGCCTTTGGTTTTTATTATTGCTGTTATCTTTTTTTTAAAATAAGTCTCATATTGGTGGTTCTCCTTCACATCAAACTTAAAAGAATACCCTGTGATAATAGCCTGTCCTGTTTTGTTTACGATAAATTGAATTTCTACTTCTCCTGAAGAATAAGTGCTATTCCCCCGTTTATAACCAGCCGGATATTTGACTTTACCAGCGAATTGTTGTTGGAGTATACTTAGAAATGTGTTCTTAATCGTATCTCCAGGATAAATAGCAGGGGTATCACATCCCCAGGAATACATTGTATCGTTGATATGCCTGGTAAGAAAAATGCTATCCGAAACATTCAGCAATGAGTCTATAAAATTTTTCCCATAGCGCTCTCCAATTAGTTCTTTCATCCGTTTGCCATAGCAGCCTTGCTTTTGAAAGGTCATAACATCCGATATAATTTCTGTAGTATCACTAATATCAAAGAATTTCAACTGCTCTTTCATCTCCTCTTCATTCCTCATAATATCAATTGTGAAGGTCTCGTAAAAGGAATACATCATTTTTCCATTCCGGAAATCCTGCTCTGCCTGGAGCCTGGCTTTAGGACAGGTTGTATCCTTTGAAGAAAACGTATGCAGGTCTCCATCACGCTCGGAAGAATTAGTACTACAAGCAAATAACAATACAGGTATTATGAACAGAGTAAATATTATTTTCATAGATATTTATAAAATGATGCAATGGAAGATAAATTTCCATATAAATACCCACTCGATCTATCTTATCTGGTCTAACCTCCTGTTCAATGGTGATAAGGCCCCTCTCCCATTTAAAAAAAATTTCTTGTATTATTGTGCCGAAACGCATTCCTACCTGATATGCCTGATGCTGAATTATGGACATTGCTGAAATCCGGGGAAATCACCGGACTTGAAGGACTATACAAGGAATATTTTCCCATTTTATCAAATTATGGGTTAAAATTCACGCTGGACAAGTCTTTCATTGAAGAAAGCATCAATGACCTATTTCTGAAATTATGGCGAAACAGGGAAACCATCGATACACCACGCGTTGCCAAACATTACCTGCTATTGTCTTTCCGCCGTATGCTAATACGGAAACTGTCGTCCGATCCTGGCCGGCAGGAAGATGCCATATCAGCAGAATATGTTCCTTTCAATTTGGAGCTAACCTACGAACACCCGCTCATTCGGGCCGAAAGAGCCAGCGAGCTTAAACAAAAAGTGGACAAGTTATTAGATACCCTTACGAACAGACAACGAGAAGCCATCTTTCTGAAATTCTATGAAGACCTCTCGTACGAAGAAATCGGGGATATCCTTGACATTAACACCACCGCCACCTATAAGCTGGTTTACAGGGCATTAGAGCGCCTCCGTGAACAATTAGGCGGGTTTTCTCTACTTGTATTGCTGCTCCTGCTTCCGCGCCGATAAAAAATTTAAAAAATATTTTTGAAAAATGGGGTAATCGTGGATTATCCCTGCGTCTGTACTTGTAAACCTGCGGATAACCGCATATGAATAGAGCTAAAGACTATGAGCATTATCTGCCGGAAGACTTCCTGCTGGATGAATATTTCATCCAATGGGTGAAATACCCTGCGGCCGATACCAATGCCTACTGGAAAAAAGTGATGGCTGACATCCCTGGTACCCTGCCTAAAATGGAGGAAGCCAGGGAGGTTGTGTATGCTTTATCTATGCCAACCGTATCAACGAACGAGGCCAATATGCAAGCCAGCTGGGAGAAATTACTCGCGGAGATAGCCAAACCGCCAACAGCACGTGTCTTATATCAACCCCGGAAATGGTGGGCAGTGGCCGCAACTTTATTACTCCTGGTAGTTGCTACCAGCGGCTGGTTTATGATTTCCTCCGTTAATATCCACACCGGATATGGAGAAACCAGAAAAATCACACTGCCAGACCATTCCATTGTAATGCTGAATGCCAATACTACCGTGACTTATCCGCGCTCCTGGTATTTCACAGGCAAAAGAGATGTTCAGATGCAGGGAGAGGCATTCTTTGATGTAAAACACCTGGGCGATACCTTCCGGGTAACCACCTGCAACGGTATCGTTACCGTACTGGGAACGGCTTTCAACGTGCATGCCCGCAACAATGAGCTATCTGTAATGCTTCAAAGAGGCAGTGTACGCATCGATAACTTCCTTGCACCTGCACAACCGGTGTTCCTCCAACCCGGAGAAGGTTGGACCAACACCATCAGCAAAAATGTAGTCGTAAAGGTGGATACCCTTGCTGCTACCGCCTGGACAAGACATGAGCTATTATTAAACAGTACCAAAATAAAAGAGATTATTCACATATTAGAAGAGCGCTATGGTTATACTATAATCACAAAAGATTCTTCCATCCTGGAAAGGAAAATTGAAGGAAGAATTCCTATGCAGGGAGAAAAAGATTTGCTATTCGTTTTATCCAGAATACTTGACGTAAATATCAACCAACACCAGGATACTCTTTTCATTACCAACAAAGAGTAGGCCTCATTTACCAACCACAAAAATCAATCAGGTTTATGAACAGTGTGCTGAAGTTCATTCAGACTGTGGCCATGGCATGCCTATTAGTGGCGGCCTCACAGCATTCCTCTGCCCAGGTCAGGAACATGCCCGTTACTACCGCCTTAAAGCAGGTTACAAAATCTTTCGGTACCAGCTTCGTTTATGAAAACAGCTTACTGGAAGACATCAATGTCAGCTTTGATCCTGCAAGTATTTCAGGGAAATCTGTTGAAGCAGTGCTAAAGGAAATGCTCTATCCCAAAGGGCTGATATTCCTTTTTGTCAATGACAACACCTACACCATTATCCGTGATGTAAGAAAGAAGAATCCGGTTCCCGGAAACACCACTGGAACTATTGACCAGAAAGCGCTTTCAGGAATTGTTACCGATGAAAATAATCGTCCGCTGCCAGGTGTAACCGTAAAAAACCTGCGTAACAAAGAAGGTACTCTGACAGATGCCAACGGTTACTACACACTGAAAACCGCCAATGCCGGCGATATGCTGGTATTCACCTTTGTCGGTTACAAAACACAGCAGCAGATAGTTACCAAAGCGGCACAGCTCAACATCAGCATGTCTACTGATAATATTCAGCTGTCTACCGTGGAGGTTTCTACCGGTTACCAAACCATTGCCAAAGAGAGGGCCACGGGTTCCTTCTCCCAGATCAAAGACCTGGACCTGGAGAAGAAAGTGACCATGAACGTGGCCGATAAGATGGAAGGCCTTGTCAGCGGATTGCTGGTAACCACCAACCCTGCAGATGCCAGCGGACGTCCTACGACCAAAACCACCCTCACCATCCGTGGCCGAAATACCCTGCGTGCCCAGCAAGACCCGCTGATCGTTATCGACGGCTTCCCCTATGAAGGCGACCTCTCCATGCTCAATCCGGAAGATATTTCCCGGGTGACTTTCCTCAAAGACGCTGCTGCAGCCTCTATCTGGGGTGTCAGAGCAGCAAATGGCGTGGTAGTCATCGAAATGAAAAAAGGAAAAAATCAAAAACGCCTGATCAATTTCTCTACCAACTATACCATTGGCGGCAAACCTGATCTCAGCTATCGCCCGGTTGCCAATAGTGCCGACTATCTTGACTTTGAACAGGAAGCTGTTAATAAATCCCTGCTGCCAGATCCTTCCGGCAAAACGCTACCCTCCACCTCTGCCGGTGCTGATATCTTCTTCCGATATAAACGCGGAGAAATCACTGCCGCCCAAAGAGATGCACTGGTGGCTCAACTGGCTTCCTACGACTATAAATCTTCCTACAGTAAATATCTCCTCCAGCAACAACAAATTAAACAATACAATCTTTCTGTTGCCGGTGGAAATGATGCTGCCAAATACTTTATCTCCGGCTCCTACAGCGATGAGCTGCCGGTAGCAAAAGGCAACCGCAATCAGCGCGTTACGCTGAATTCTACCAATATCTTTCAGTTGACCAAAAATCTGGAAGCCAATGTGGGCTTTATGATTGTGATGGCCAACACTAAAAATAACGGTGTGGGTCTCAAACCTCTGGAGCCAGGAACCGGCACCCTCCTGCCTTACGACCGCATCGTTGATGAAAATGGCGCTCCTATGCAATATTCCAGGGCTTTCAATAAACGTACACTGGATTCTCTGGAAAAAATGGGATATCTCCCATGGAAATACAATTATATCGATGAACTGGCCAACGCTGACAATACCAGCCGCAGCAACCTTTACCGCTTGAACGGCGGCTTCCATTATAAGATTATTCCCGGTCTGAGCGCAAGCCTCAGCGGACTATACGAGCGTTCGTTTGCCCGTACCCGTAATTACTACAGCCCTAGCACCTATACCAGCAGAAATACTGTAAATAACGCCACCTCCGTACAGGCGGGCAAGTTAGTATACGGACTGCCAAGAGGAGGCATACTTGACCTTTCCAATGTAGAAATGGAGCATTATGATGTGCGTGGTCAGTTGAATTATAGCAAATCCCTCGGTGCCAACCACAGAATTGATGCAGTAGGTGGCGGAGAGATCAGACAAGTATGGACCAATGGCGCTACCAGCCGTTTGTATGGCTATGATGATCAGACCCTTTCTTCCAGCCTGGTTAATTACGACCTCTATTACAAAACAGCTGTTACCAACTATCAGAATAAACCATCTAACCCTAATACCTTGTCAGACGCACGTGACAGGTACCTGTCATGGTATACCAATGCCAACTATACCTACCATGAGAAATATGTGCTATCAGGAAGTGTGAGATTAGATGATTCCAACCTTTTCGGTGCGAGTAAGAAATATCGCGCAACGCCGCTATGGTCGATGGGAGCCATGTGGAAGCTGGGCGAAGAAAACTTCATGAATACCGCTGTTATGAACAGGCTTAATCTTCGCGCTACCTATGGCGTGAATGGCAATGTGGACAAAACTACAAGCCCTTACCTGATTGCGACGGTTCCTTCTTCTATCGGCTATTATAACGGCCTGCCATATGCTGATATCAGTAACCCTGCAAACCCGCTCCTGCGCTGGGAAAAAACAAAAACTTTCAACGTCGGTGTAGATGCATCTTTCTGGAAAAGCAAACTGGAAATGAGTCTGGATGTATATTACAAAAGATGTTACGACCTGCTGGGTCCTGCCGAATTTAATCCAACCTATGGATTTACCAGTCTGACCGTAAATACAGCCAAAGTAGACAACCATGGCGCAGACCTCAATATTACCGCAGACTTTTTCCGTGAGAAGGCCTTCTCCTGGAAATCTATCATGAACTTTAGCTACAACATGAATAAAGTAGCATCTTCCAACCTGCAACGTGAACTGGTAACCTACTATGTAAACAGTGGCTCAGGAAGTAATCCTGTTAAAGGCAAGCCTATTGAAGCAGTGTATAGCTATCGCTTTGGCGGCCTCGACAGCGCAGGCAGACCAACTTTACTGAATGGTGCAGGTAAAAGAATGCTGACAGAAGCTGATATCGCCTCAGATCTTACTACGCTTACCTATAGCGGAAGTACCGTGCCTAAGTATTTCGGCGGCTGGACAAATACCTTCCGTTACAAACAGCTGGAACTCTCTGCCCTGGTGACTTTCAAATTCGATTATGTTTTCCGCAGACCAAGCGTATCCTATTTCAGCTATTCCACACAAAAATCTATCAACAAAGATGTGGCGCTCCGTTGGAAACAACCGGGTGATGAAAATAAAACAATCGTGCCAGTGATGCCATCAACAGGAGTGAATTACTCAGAATCATGGTATCTGCTATCGGACCAGCTGATAGAAAGCGGATCACATATCAGGTTGAGAGAGGTTTCCCTGTCGTATGATCTTCCGGCGCAACTCCTGCGTAGTATACATCTACAGAAATTATCCCTGCTCGCCTACGGCAGAAACCTGGCATTATGGACGCAGAACAAGGCAGGCATCGACCCGGATTATATTCCTTCCGCCTATTATACCATGCTGCCACCTGCAAGATCATTTGCCATCGGTTTACGTACAACATTTTAAACTACTAAAGAACGTTTCATGAAATATTTAAACATATGTTGGATCGCTTTAGCTGCCTTAGTGTTGAGCAGCTGCGGGCGTGATTATCTCGATATAAAACCCAAGGGTAAGGTGATACCTTCTGTTTACAAAGATTATCGCCTTTTGCTCAACAATGCCTATACCTTACCAACCTCCTACGGCTCCGATGAATGGCTGACAGACGATGTGGAATTCTACGAATCCAAAGGGTTGAGTTACCTCGGTAACAGCACCTTTAAATTGCATACCTGGCAGAATAATGTGTATGTAAGCGGTGACGGAGATAATATGTGGAATAGCCTGTACAAGCAGATCTACATAGCCAATGTGGTAATTGACGGCATGAAAACCGTGACAGACGGCATATTGACAGAACGTAACCAGGTAACAGGCGAAGCACTCGTACACAGAGCTTTCGCTTATTTCTCCCTGGTAAACCTTTACGGCATGCAATACGATGCAGCTACCGCATCCAAAGACCTCGCTGTGCCACTGGTATTAGCACCCACCACAGATCAGCAATTAAACAGGGCATCCGTACAGGCCGTGTACGATCAGGTATTTGCAGATCTGAACCTGGCAGTTACATTGTTGGGAAAAACCAGCACCACTTTCTTTGAACCTTCGCTAGCCACAGGTTACGCTGTACTGGCACGAGCAGCGCTTGCCACCGGCAAATATCAGGAAGCACTAACTGCCGCCACTAACTCCCTGGCTATCAAAAATAAACTGACCGACTACAACCAGTTTAAGAACGATCCATATTCCTTCCCGATCAACAGCGAAAACCAGGAAACTTTGCTGATGAAACTCGCAAATAATGCCTACAGCTGGTTTTCTGTCAGCAAAGACCTGCAGGTAGCATTCAAAGATTCATTAAACGACCTGCGTTACCAGATCCTGTTTACTTCCACACAGGACCCAATGCGTGGTTATCTCTATTACAATGGTGAATTCCTGCAATACGACACCAGGAACCTGGGCCCTACGGTAGCAGAGATGTACCTCGTAAAAGCAGAATGCGAAGCCAGGGCCGGAGATGCTACTGCGGCGTTGAATGATATGAACGCAGTAAGGAAAGCCCGCATTCTCAGCAATAGCTATCAGCCCACCACGGCTACTTCTGCAGATGATGCCCTGGTAAAAGTACTGGAAGAAAGAAGAAGAGAATTATGTTTCCATGGGATGCGATTATTTGATCTGAAAAGATTGAATAAAGATCCAAAATTCGCCAAAACACTGCACCATAGCTACAATGGGCAACAATATGAAATAGCACCAAATTCACCTATGTACCTGTTTCCGATCGCACCTAAACTACGCCAGCTCAATCCGGAGATAGAACCCAATGAACATCTTTAACCAACCACTATAAACCGGGGTCTGCCAGGCAGACCCCGATAATATAACGCTTATGTATACACGTATTTTAAGTCTGCTGTTGCTATTAGTTGTATTTAAAGTAAATGCACAGGAAAAAGGTATTCATTTCCAGCATGGACTGAGCTGGAAAGAGATCAAAGCAAAAGCAAAACAGGAGAACAAATTCATTTTTGTAGATTGCTATACTACCTGGTGTGGCCCTTGTAAATGGATGAGCAGAGAGATTTTCCCACAAGAAGTTGTAGGAAATTATTTCAATGAGAAATTCATCAGCGTAAAAGCCCAGATGGATAAAACCGATAAAGATGATGAGTCGGTAAAACAATGGTATGCAGATGCAGACGCTATTGCCACGGATTATAAAATAATGGCCTACCCTACCTTTTTATATTTCACTCCGGCAGGGGAACTGGTACATATTAAAGTGGGTACTGATTCTGCAGCAGCCTTCATTGCCGCCTCTGCGAAAGCTTTACAGCCGGAAACCCAGTACTACACCCGCATGGCAGCTGCATTAAAAAATGCAGGCAAGGACACGGCGCTGCTGCGCGGCCTCGCTACAGAAGCCCATCGCAATTATGACGGACAATATGCAGATATCTTCTTCACCCGCTATTTACAGGTATTACCAACAGTTTTTAATAAAGAAACGATTCAGCTGATGGATGAATTTACCCGTAAAAGCGGTGATACCGGGTTTGTCATCTTCAAAAATAATAAGGCAAAAATCAATAGCCTGATGGGCGAACTGTACGCAGAAACCAAAGTGGAACAGATCATTATGTCAGAAGAAATCTATTCCGGCATGAAAGATGGAAAGACGCCGGATCTTGCAGCTATCAAGCGTACACTCAAACAAAAGTACCCGGACTATGCCAGCATCGTTTACGGAAAATTTGAGTTACAAAATTATCAGCGCAACAAAGAATACGATAAATATATTCCGGCTGTAAAAACTTTCGTTAAAAACAACCAATCAAAGATCAATGCTGCTGAACTGAGTGGTTACGCCTTTGTGCTGGCAATACATGGAAACGATACTGCCACCTTACAGCTGGGGCTTAAATGGATAGATATCGCATTACAAAAAGATACCTCTCCGAATTACATGACCACGAAAGCCAATCTGCTTTATAAGTTAGGTAAGACGGATGATGCCATAACATTGCAACAAACCGCCATTAATAAGTTTGATCAACCTGATAACAAATACTTCAGGGAGTACCATGAAAAGATACTTGACCAAATGAAGAAAGGAGAAAAAATCAGGTAAGAAGAGGGCGTAAAGCCCTCTTTTTTATTTGGATAATTTATCTTCCTTTAGCGGCGTTGCCACGCAGGATCATGAATGTACCACTGGCAATGGCAACCACTTTATCTTCCGCATTTTTTATTTCACAGGTATAATGCACTACTGATTTACCTATTTGTACCGGGCGTGCATAGGATTTAAGGGTGGTAGCCCATGCCGGCCGTAGAAATTTTATGGAAAGGTCTATGCTCGCAAAGCTTTCACCTTCCTGTAATAAGGTAGATAAAGCTGTGCCCATGGCGGCGTCAGCGAGTTCACACAACATTCCGCCGTGAATAGTTCCCTGCTGATTGCCGTGGAGTCCTGGATCGGCCTGTAATGTAAGGCAGGCGTAGCCTTCAGATACTTCACTTACCTTATAGCCTACCAGTTGTGATGTGGCTGTAGGGTAAATGAAATGTGTAGTTTCTGCTGGTGTGAGCGTTCCATCGATGAGGCGCCGGAGGTATTCAAGTGTCGTCAGTTTAGTCATTTTCCATGCTTTTGATTCGTTTCTAAAGGTAATTATCCTTTCTTTTTAAACAACAGGCTGCCAGGCAAATGCGGTTCCTTTTCGTACTACCTTCCCGAAGCCGGGCCATGGCATATGGTAACCGAATGTTAGTTTTCCCAACGTGGCCAGCGCGTTTAATACCCTGAAACGGGTTTCAGCCGCCAGTTCAAAATCTACATCGAAAATAGTTCCCCAGCCAGGCTGGCTGAATAGCAGCAGCTCTTCATGACAGATATCCCCCATATGAATGAACTGCTCACTACCCAAAGTAATGGAAAACAGCATGTGGCCAGGAGTGTGCCCGGGTGCGGGTATGGGCCTTATAATGTTCATCAGCGACCAATTCCCCTGAAACAAATGAAGTTGAGGTTTCACTACAGACAATATTTGCTGAATTTGCTGCTGAACCGCTTTTAGTGCTTCCGGCGAATGCTTACTATGGGAAAAATCAGCCGCCGGATTTTGCCAGAAATCGTATTCTGCTTTAGAAAGATGAATGGCCGCCGCCGGAAACACGGGCTGATTTTCCTCATTCACCAGACCACCAATATGATCAGGATGTGCATGTGTAAGCAGAATATCAGTAATTTCTCTGGCGGTGATGCCGGCAGACAGCAAGTTTGTGAGCAGATGCGCGCCGGCTGGCGCCGTGGCAGGGCCATTACCAGCATCTATTAATATCACCCGCTCATATTTCTTTATTATCAATATATTATGTGTTAAGATAATATCCTCTGCATTGTCTCCCCTGATAGCATTCACCTCTTCCCGCGGAATATCCGGCGCAAAACAATTATTATCATACGGTACTTCCCCATCAGTAATTATTAACAGATTTTCTCCGTTTAACCTGAAATGATGAATGCCATTAGCTGTTAGCATAGTGTTTCGTAATTTTACGGCAAGTAATCTCATTCCCATCAAACTATAGCTCAGACTATATTTATGGGTATAGGCTAAAATTTCAGACTAATGGCAAATACAGGTATTAGAAAAACAAAAGATTTTAACCCAACCAATTGTGCTGTAACTTATTGTCTAAATATCATTGGTGGCAAGTGGAAACCTATCATTATACACCTGATCCGCAATGGTAAAAACCGGTATAGTCTGATGCAAAAAGGGATTCCGGAAGCCAGCAAACAAACCCTCACTAACCAGTTACGCGAACTGGAAGCAGACGGGGTTATTGAAAGAATTGTTTTTGCAGAAGTTCCTCCCAGGGTAGAATACAGGATCACAGCTTTCGGCAATTCACTACTCCCCATCATAGACGCCATGAGAGCCTGGGGACGGGAACAAATGGATGGAAGTCAGGGGATATAAATTGTTATCTCCCCGACAAACATCTACCCGAAAAAATATGTAATTTCCTGTCCAGAAAATTATTTGTTACCTATACCCCTTATACTACTATGGAAGCGCAGTTTGAAAATTTACTCCAGTACTGGAAATCGCTATTGTCTCCAGCAGACAGTATTTCCCTTGCCAGCAGCCAGGTACAAACCACACTTTATTCCGATGGCAGCCGATATAAATTAGACGACTATACGAAAACCGGATTCCCTGCCGGCGGGCCTATGTTAGCAGAAAGTGAGACGATGGAAGGCCATCCGCTGGATGCCTGGGGCTTAAATGCAGACGGGCTGCCCTGCTATACCAGGGCAGTACATGCTTATAATCAGCTTGTGTGGGAAGGATATTATCAATACAGTGAAAACCAGGTAGCATATATTGAATATTGTATAAATACCGGGCTGCCTTCAAAAGTACAGCGGTTAACCTTTGAAGGTGATAAAAAAATATCAGCTGAATGGCTTTCTCTGAATGGCCGTGGATCCATGGAAAACCTTACCGGCTATACGCCGGATGAGATGGTAGAAGAACTCAGGAATGATGCGCACACCCTGATCGTAAATATCACCCGATACGATTATGACCAGGAAGGTAAAATATCCCAGGCCAGCCACTTCTATATTTCCCCCGGTGGTGGCCAGTTTACTGCCCATTCAGTTTATAATTATGATCAGCACCATCAGTTAGACAACATCCGTCAGTTCTTTGAGAATGGCAGCAGGCTCACCTATTCAAAGCTTTCAGCAGAGGAAACACCTGAAACCATCGTAGCGCGGATGGCTGAAGTACTGGCCGGCGCCATTCTGCGGGCATTGAAAAGCGCCACAATAACGGAGCCGCTGGCCTTACTGGAACTAGGTTACCGCTATGTGGACAGTTATATTCCATTATTGACATGTATACCTGCTGCTGATTTTGAACGCAGTCTGAAAAATGGCGAAAGCACATTCCCTCCTGAATATGACGCGTTTCTGCAGGTGGATGAGCTGCCTTTTGAGCAGTTATATTCAAAACTGGAAACGCTGATGGAGGAAATGGACGATTATGAGTTGGGTAGAACCATGATACGGCTTGCTGCCCGACATTTAACGGCGAACAAACTGGAAGAAATGATACCGGTTACGGAAGATTTCTGTGCCTATGCGGTTGACTGGTCCATTGAAGGCCATGATAATGAGAATTTAAAGGAAATCCTATTGGAATGTGGTGTCAGCGAAACGGTTGTCAATAAATGGGAGGATGCGGGTCTTTTGGGATGACAATACTAGATAAGTTTATGATTTATTATATTATGAACAATACCTGCTTTTGCCGCAAATTCCTGTTGAAATTTGCGGCAGTGGAAGGGACTCCGGCAGGGTATTCTGAGGGATTATACAACAGTGGATGTAATTCTGATTGAATTAAATAATACCTTCCCAGGAATTATGGTTGCCAATGGATGCTGGGTTCAACATTTACTGAAAAAGTATCCGATGCTCTCGACAAATAAAAAAATTTGTGAATTCTGACTTTTTCTTATTTTGGATACAAAGCACGAAAGTTTTTAGAACCCGTGAAATTTTATTCGACCAATGTCCGTATCTGTTAGACATAACGTAACTATGCCCGGAGCTGTACAGAACAACAGGTTGCTAAATTGGATCGTTTCCGGTGCCTTTGATAAATTTTATACACCTAAAGTCCGACTAGTAGCGCATATCAGTGTTTGGGTCTTCTTACTGATCGTTCACACCACCCTCGTCAGCATAACCTACGATGAATCGTTTCTGTTATGTGTTGCTTTTGCTATCAGGAATGTAGCTACGATCGCATTTGCCTTTTATTTCATCATGTACCTGGTGATCCCGGGGCTTATTTTGAGAAAGCACATCGTGATGGGCATTATTGCATTACTGGTCCCACTTTTTGTCTTTAATGTGTTTAATTATCTGGCCAGCGCATTCGTTATCAATGAGATGGCCGTTAAAACACCTGGGCTGCTGGCTGCATGTAAACAAACTATCAATGATGGCCTTTTCACAAAGGAAGCATTTCACAGGCTGGTAAGGGGGATTTGGGGAGTTACGACGGCTGTGGGCCCATGTATAGTAGTGAAGCTGGTGCTCGACACCATCCGGAATATTACCCGAAGGTTGAGGCTGGAGAAAGACAGGCTGGACCTTGAGCTTAGTTTTCTCAAAGCGCAGTTAAATCCGCATTTTCTTTTCAATACATTAAACAATATATACATGTTGTCATTGAAAGGAGCGGAACAGGCTTCTGATTTGATTTTACATTTATCCGAAATGATGCGTTACACCTTGTATGATTCAGATGCACCCTTTGTGGATTTGCAATATGAAGTTGATTTTATGCGTAACTATACAGAATTGGAGCGGGTACGACATGGCAGCAAGGCGAACATTGTTTTTGAATGCAATGATGAAGACATTAAGGACCAGCGGGTAAGTCCACTGCTCATGTTTCCTTTCCTGGAAAATGCATTTAAATATAGTCATATAGGGGTAGACGGCAAATGTCACGTTGTTATAAAAATACTTGCCAGCGGGCCTGAACTGGAGATGAGTGTGTGGAACAGTAAGAGCAGTATGCCCAGTGAACCCAGGGAAATAGGTGGTATAGGTCAGGCCAACTCCAGGAAACGCCTGGAACTATTATACCCGGGAAAATATACACTGGATATTGAGGATGGTCCTGATAAATATGCGGTGACCCTTTCTCTGAACCTTAACTAAAATATTGAATGGAGCAACAGATTAAATGTCTGGTAGTAGACGATGAACCATTTGCCAGGGAATTAATGAGTACCTATATTGCTAAAGTTCCGCAGCTTGAGCTGGTGGGTATATGTGAGAATGCCTGGGAGGCCATAGACATAATGCAACAACAACCAGTTGATCTGTTGTTTTCCGATATACGCATGCCTAATATCAACGGGATAGAGATGATCCGGTCATTGTCGCAAATGCCCCTGGTAATATTTACTACCGCCAGTCCTGATTATGCGGTTCAGGGATATGAGCTGGATGTGGTGGATTACCTGATGAAGCCATTTGGATTTGAGCGGTTACTCAGGGCGATCAATAAAGCTAAAGCTACGCTGCAACAGCGCAGGCAGAACCAGGTACAGGTGAAAGACAAACCTGCCACTACATTTATGTTTGTCAAAGATGGCCAGAAACTGAGTAAGGTGGTATTTGACGATATTTATTATGTAGAGGGGATGAAAGATTATATAAAGATAGTCACCAACCAGGAAACCCACATTATATACCAGCGGATGAAGCATATGGAAGATATGTTGCCATCAAAACAATTCATCCGGGTCCATAAATCCTATATTGTACGGCTGAATGCCATTAAGAATATTATCGGCAATACGGCCGAGTTAGTAAATAGCCACTCTATCATTATCTCCAAACAGTACAAATCCGAGCTGAACAAACGCCTGGGCATTGCCACTGATGCCAGCGAAGAAGAATAACCCTATCTAGCTCCTTCCGAATATTTGATGTTACGATACATTTGTCGTGCAGAGGATACATTTTGTCTAAAAAAAATTGCGCTGTGATGTAACATCGACATTTTTGTTTAGAACTAAACATCCTAAATTCCCATGAAACAGCAAATTTCCCTCAATGGCAATGTATCTGGCCTCCAACTTCAGAAAGAAATTATAGCGAAAGCTGATGCAAGTGCCATCAGCAATCTTAGTGGAAAGAGATCATCTGAAAGCGGACGAACTACTAATATTACCGGAACTACAGGGTATACCTGGACAGATATTCCTTCTAAAACTACTATCTGATAGCGCAGATGTATACAATGCCATATCGTTGTGCTATAGTTGATGACGAGCCCCTTGCGCGCGAATTGCTGAGTAATTACCTCAGCAAGATGGAACACATGGAGCTTGTCATTGCTACGGATCAGTTACATACGGTCATGGAATTGGTAAACGAAAGAGCAATTGATTTGATTTTGCTGGACGTTAACATCTACGGACGACAAACCTCAGGACTAAATCAGCTATTAAAAAATACCGATTGCCGGTTTATTGTAGTTACCGCTTATCCTTTGGCCAGTTTAGGGGATATCCCGTTAGGAGGCCGTCATGGCTATTTACCTAAGCCAGTCAGTTTTTCCAGATTTAAGGATCAGGTTACCAAAATGCTCAAAATTGCCTGAAATGGATATTGAAAATCTGATGTATTTCGTCGTGTAAACGATGACTTTTGTCGAAAAAATATTCACATGGCTAAAGTTGTTAGCACCTTGTAGTACAAATAAAAGACATGCACGAAAGCGTATTGATGCAGCAGGTTAAGTCTTTCGATTTTTATTTACTCAGGTTACCGCTTTTATCCTACAACACTTTAAAATCGCTTCATTCCACAAACAAAAATGAAGTAGAAAAACTGGCAGCAGACATAAGAGAAATCTACACTCAGCCATTGTTGCAGGAAGCTATTTACCTGGCAAGTCAGGAATTATACTCATCGCTGATGCCCTGGTTAGCAGGAAATTTAGTCCTGCGACCACAAAAAGAATATAAACTGATACTCACCCTATATAAGTATCTTCTTAGAATGTGTGCCCGTTGCACGCCATATGGACTTTTTGCAGGCTGCTCGGTAGGAAGTATTGAAAATGCCCCTACTAGTTTTAAAATAGCAGAGAACGCTTTCTATAAAGTGGTCAATCCTGATATGCATTGTATTTTAGCCATTGCAGACGGATTACTACTGGACGAAGAAATCGCCGCGATCATGGTATTTCTTCCAAACAGCAGCATTTATAGAAGCGGTAACTCCTACAGATATTACGAATACCAGTTAAAAGACAATAAAAGAAATTATTTTCTGAGTAGTTTCTCCCATAACATCTATCTCGAGAAAATCCTAACAACTGCCAGTAATGGCGCTACCCTTGAACAGCTAATAGCTGCGCTCGCGGATCTATCCATCACTGCTGATGAAGCCAAAACCTTCATCAGCATGTTGATGGACAACCAAATACTCGTATCGGCCTTTCATCCTACGTTAACAGGTCCCGATTATTTGAGCACGCTATCACAAAGACTGAAAAGCAAGGGTATCAACGCCGATTTACAGCATCTGTTGAATGAAGCACAGCAGTATTTATTCGCTTATGAGAAAGATGTAACTCAGTACCATGTTATCGGAGAACTACTTCAGAAAGTTAGCCCCGGCATGAAAGGGAAAGACCTGATCCAGGTTGATCTCTTTCATCAAACCCCAAATCATCGTATAAATCAACAAACGATTGAAACCATTACTGCTGCCATTCAGCGGTTAACCCCTATCAATATTGCTGCAGAACCTGAGGACCTGAAAACGTTCCGGAAGCTATTTGCAGCACGTTATGAAAACAGAGCCATGCCGTTAATGCAGGTGCTCGACAGTGAAAGCGGTATCGGCTATGGTATTGTAGCCGGTGATAAATCTTCCTACACCCCGCTGATCGATGATCTTATCCTTCCGGCCGCTGCAGCGCATCGCCAAATGGTCTGGAACCAGCATCGGCAGTTTGTACTTAAAAAGTTCCTTGAAGCCACCAGGCAACATTGCCAGGAAATAGTGCTTACTGATGAAGAGATTCAACAGGCATTTCCTGACCATCGCCCCAATATGCCTGCCACCACCGCCCTCATGGGTACCCTGGTAGCTGCATCCGGTGAAGAACTGGATAAAGGC
Source organism: Chitinophaga sp. Cy-1792 (assembly GCF_011752935.1). NCBI lineage: Bacteria > Pseudomonadati > Bacteroidota > Chitinophagia > Chitinophagales > Chitinophagaceae > Chitinophaga > Chitinophaga sp. Cy-1792. Next base: position 200,860 of record NZ_VWWO01000003.1, on the reverse strand, counting down.
AATTTCAGGTTCATCATGAAATCATGCTCCGGCGTCTCCGGCCTGCCTCTACTCGGCAGATTCGGCGCCGTAAACGAAACACTGGCCACCAACATGCAAAAGGTAGCCAGCTTCGATAAAGCACAACACCCCGAAAAAATTCTGGCAGAAATTATTCACCTCCCCGAAGGACGCACCGGTAACGTATTACGCAGGCCCCAACTCTACGACTATGAAATACCCTTCCTGGGTACTTCCGCCGTAGATACCGACCACCAGATACCTGTCAGCGACCTTTACGTAAAACTGGAAGGTGAAAGAATTGTACTGTTTTCCCTGTCCAAAAACAAGGAAGTAATACCACGACTCACCAGTGCTCATAATTTCAGCATAGGACTACCTGTATATAAATTCCTTTGCGACCTCCAGCACCAGCAAAACGCACTGGCCATCAGCTGGGACTGGAACATATTACAGGAATCAGCTTTTCTTCCCAGGGTAAGCTATCAACAGATCGTGCTGAGCAGGGCACAGTGGCGGCTGACAACAGCAGCCTTCCACGCATGCACCGGCACCGATCAGGATCGTTTACAACAGCTAATAACACAGCATAACATCCCGGGAAAAGTATTGCTCGCTGAAGGGGACAATGAGCTCCTCCTCGACCTTTCCTGCACACTTGCCCAGGAACTGCTCCTGCAGGCACTCAGGAAAGAGAACATTGTACTCTATGAAACTTTCGTGGAAGATGAGCATCTGATCATCACCTCCGATAGCGGGCCATACTGCAATGAAATCGTCGTCCCTCTCTATAATAGTACATATACAGACAGCAAACCAGCCATTCCTGGCCAGGCCGGGAAAGCTGCACTGAAGCGTAGTTTTGCCCCCGGCAGCGAATGGCTGTATGCTAAAATTTATTGCGGTACCAAATCTTTGGATAAGCTCCTTACCAGGGAAATTTATCCACTGGTAGCACATCTTAAAGATGAAGGTATCATTGATAGCTGGTTCTTTCTCCGGTACCAGGACCCCGAACACCACCTCCGTATCAGGGTGCACATGACCGACAAAGAATACGCCATGGCCGTTATGCAGGAAATCAGCCAGCTCTTTAACGATGATATCAACAACGATATCGTTTCCAGGGTCCAGTTTGATACCTACATCAGGGAAATTGAGCGCTATGGCAGCCAGACAATGGAACTATGCGAAAGCATTTTTCATGTAAACAGTGAACTGGTACTGGAATTATTACCACACGTGCAAAGTGGCAACCAGGAATTCTACAGATGGATTTTTGCAGTGAAATCAGTGGCAGTACTGCTGGAGGCCTTCGGGTTAACGAACCTGCAAAAACAGCACCTGCTAACAACTCTCCAGGAATCATTCTTCCGGGAATTCAATGGAGACCATACTTTCCAGGTACAGCTAAACGAAAAATACCGTAAACACAGAGCAGCCATAGCAGGAATACTGGACGAAAGCGCCAGCGACTTCCCACTGGCAGATGTGATCTATAACAATTTCAAGGAACAACGACAGGCTTTGGACCCGCTCTGTACAGAGATCAGGATTATCTGCAGCGATCCACAGTCATTAAAAGAACAGAAACTACAGCGGATTATCGGTGACCTGGTACATATGCAGCTAAACAGGTTTTTTGTGGCCAATCAGCGCCTGCATGAACTCGTGGTATATCATTCGCTGGCAAAACATTATTCATCCGTTATAGCCCGGGAGCAATCCAAACTAATTATTGAACATACTGATTTAGGATAAAATAGAATAGTTGGTAATTAAAAAGGGGCGCATCATTCCTGATACACCCCTCCTTTTTTAAATTTTTTTTCAGGCAGATCCCTGCCCTATTTCACTCTTCTGGATTCATTCTCCAACCCTGAGTTACGTTCTCTGGCCCCAATCTTCAGGTTACCAAATCTGTAACTGAAACCCAGTTTAAGCTGCCTGGAATCCTGGTACCCGTTACTACGGTAATACATACCGTCAAATACGCGGATACTATACCACCGGAAAGTCTGAAACACATCACTGATACCAATTCTGACCGTTCCCTTGTCGTGCAGTACTTTTCTCTGGAGCCCGATATTCATCTGCCATACATTGCCTGTACGACGGAAGCCGCCACTAAGTCCCGGAGAGTTATAAAACCCACTTAGCTCCAGCTGCGATTTCGCATCCAGGTCGAAAACCTGCTGCAGATTAAAGTTCACCGTATTGAGGCTGAGCTTCGTTATTCTTTCCGGATCGAAGTTGATACTGTTTTCTTTATAAAAAATATTGGCATTGGCAGTGATATTCCACCATTTCCACGGTGCAAAGGAAGAAGAGATATTTAATGATATGAGATTCTGAGAACCAATATTCTCAGGTGTTATCACCAATTTATTACCGATGCTGTCAGAAATCTGCACGGAGACGTCTTTGGTATGCGTATATGCGAGCGTAGCCGAGATAATGCCAGCTGCATTGTAGCCCAGGCTTACACTATTGACATATTGCGGCCGGAGGAAGCTATTTCCTTTCCAGTAAGATAGTTCGTCCATCTGGTATTCAAACGGGTTAAGGTCTGCATAATTGGGCCTGTCTATCTTTCTATTATAAAAGAGGGAAAAACGGTGGGCATCTGTATACCTGTAACTCAACTGCACAGCGGGAAACAGGTCGAAGTAGTGGTTGCTGATATTGGTGGTACTATCTTGTCCGCTGACTTTACTTTTAGCCACCAGGCGACCATCTGTACTGGTTTGTTCCCCTCTCAGGCTGGCGCTGAGTTTCCACTTGCCCAGTTCCTGATCAGCCATGAGATAGGCAGCATATACAGCTTCCTCGTACAGGAAGCTATTACTGCGCTGGATATTGAGTGTTTCCGTATGCCCGTCTACGTTATATATGCTCACCTGGTTATCAGAATGGACCGCATTGGCTTTTACCCCACCATAGAGCTTTCCGCTGGCCCATGGTTGTTCATAGTCGGCCTTTAGCCCATACATGTTGATATCGCTGTTATTGAGCGTACGAAGGGTATAGCTGTCTGTTTCTGTTGTACTATCCGCCGCCAGAAACTGGTTATAGAGGATATTTTTGATCCGGGCACGGTAGGCGCCATAGTCAATATCAGTGGTGAAAGTGCGGCCAATACTATCTTTATATTGATAGTTCAGGTTATAGTTTTTCCAGTTCTGTTGCTGGGAATAGTAGTCGTTATAGGCATTCAGCATGGATTGCAGCTTGCCGGTAGCACTATCGGAGATATAGGTAGTAGTATAGGTAACACCTGGTCCGATGTACAGGTTCGCATTCATCATCAGGCCAATGGTGCTGTGTTTGTTAATGGTGTAATCCACACCGGCCTTAAAGTTGACCGGATTTCGTTTATCCGTGTCCTTTGTACGGTTATCATAGATTTGTCCTTCCTGTATGCGGTAGAAGTCGTACTGCATATTATTATATCCAATGTGGTGGTTATAATTTCCATATAGATTGAATTTACCGGTACGGTAATTCATGTTCAGTGCGGCTTCTGTTTTAGGTGTTTCACCAAAGTGCAGGCCAGCGGCCACATCACCGTTATAACCGGCAGCAGTAAGCTTTTTCAGGCGGATATTGATAATGCCGCCACTACCGGCAGCATCATATTTCCCGGAAGGGTTGGGCATGATTTCAATGCTTTGGATATTGGCCGACTGCAGCGATTTCAACAAGGCCACCAGTGCGTCGCCCTGCATATAGGTGGGCTTTCCGTCGATATAGACCGTGACACCTGCCTTACCATTGAGAGAAATATTATTAGCGGGATCTACTATTACGCCCGGGGAGCGTCTGAGGAGATCGAGGCCGTTGCTGCCTATGGCGTTTACGCTGGTGCTTACATTATAGATGATCTTATCATCTTTTACTTCAATCGTTTTCTTGCGGGAGGTAACAGAAAACTCTTTTAATTTTCGTATAGTCGTATCAGTTTGGGCTGCGACTCCTGTGGTAATTACTAGCAGTACAGGTAGTATAACTTTCTTCATCTTTTGTATATAGGTTGAACCGAGGGTAACCAATATACAAAAGCAGTTATGTGTACTGTTATTTTTTACACCAGCGGAAACCGCAGCCCTGCTAAATCGTTATTTCAGTGCGTCACGAAGCGTGACAATATGGTTCAGTCCTGCATTGATCATTTCTTCCAGGAGTTGATAACCGCCATTGGGTATACTCTGGGCATATTCTCTTTCTTCAAAGGTCACAGGCACCGCCCAATAGAGATTTACTTTATCACCGTACATTTCCGGCATATCCAGCTGCGGGCCGTTGTAGAGGGCAGATGATAAGATCAGGCTCTCATACGGTGCCGGCAGTACGCTGGAGGAGACGGTATGGCCTTCTCCGAGCCAGGTGACTATTTTCCATGGGCGATCTGCGAGTCCGGCAAGCTGCTGGCCAATCTGCATGATCTGTTCTTCATTGAAATATTGCTTATCCAATGCGATGGCCAGTTCTGCGCGACGGTAAGCGGCGGCATTGTCGTTATACAGGAATTCCACCCATGGCATAGGCCTGATGCTCATACCCATTGTTGCGAGGTAGACGATATTATCTTTTTCATATTTGCCGATGGCCATTGGAGGCCATTTATCACCATCGATGGCATAGTAGGCTGTTTCAGTGCCAAAATGCGCCTCATATGTTTGCAGGAATTTCTCCTGGATGGCAGGCCACTGTGGGTTTTCAGCGTCATCCCAGCTATCCCAGAATCCGGCAGCATCCAGGAACTTACGGTATTGGCCGTTGGTTTCAGGTGTGCCCAGCGGGAAGGTAATGCTATCTTCTCCCCCATCAGTACAATCAGCAGCATAAGCAGCAGGCTCATCTGAATAAAGCCCCCAGCCAGGAATGATGCCCAGTATTTCACCGTCATAAAGCATGGCTGCGCCGTCGCCTTCTGCATTCCAGATAAAGGAAATTCTTTCTTTTTCGAGCTTTTCCTTTCCTTCCGGATGGTTACAGTAGCGCACTTCCAACATTGGTGCCACCCCATCTTTCATGGCAGCGATATCTTTCTTTTCTGGTGCCGGAAGCAGATTACGGAGCCAGCACGGACGCGGCTTAAAGCGGTTGCCCATGATCTCCGAAGGATATAAATAAAAGTAGGCAGTGCGATTGTCCTGCTCTACAATAGCGTACATCGTACCTCTGTCGTTCGTTTCTTCTATTAATAATTCTGGATCGCTATACATAATACCTGGTTTCAGTTTAACAAAGATAGGCCGGTATCGCAAGATAACCGGAACTATAAAAATAGGAATGAAAGCCCTATTTTGTTGCATTAAAATTCCACAAATGAAGTCTCGTCTATTATCGCTTTTACTTGTATTCGGCTTTGCCGGCGCTTTTGCCAAAGATAAAGGCCGCTTATATTACCAGATTCGCGTATATCATATCAAACCAGCCCAGGAAGCCGGTTTGGACAATTTCCTTCAACAGGCCTATCTGCCGGCATTACACCGGGCAGGCATCCGGGATGTTGGCGTATTCAAGCCTATCAGCCAGGATAGCAGCGACAACAAGGTATATGTGTTTACGGCCTGTAAATCGCTGGACCAGTTTGCCAGTGTGAATAACCAGCTGCAACAGGACAATAACTACCAGGCTGCTGCGGGTCCATTCCTGGACGGATATAATGAAACAGCCCCTTATGTGCGCATAGAAACCATACTGCTACAGGCTTTCGGGGAGATGCCTGCCTATGCGTTACCGGCACTCAGCTCACCTAAAAACGAGCGCGTATATGAATTACGTAGCTACGAAAGTGCTACAGAACGCTCGCATGCCAGCAAAGTAAAAATGTTTAATGCCGGTGGAGAAGTAGGAATTTTCAAGCGGCTGAATTTTAATGCGGTGTTCTATGGTTCCGTCATTGCAGGCGCGCATATGCCCAATCTGATGTACCTGACCACTTTCAACAATAAGGCCGACAGAGACGCACACTGGAAATCTTTCGGGGCAGATCCTGAATGGAAAAAGCTGGTTGCATTGCCGGAATATCAGCACAATGTATCGCATCAGGATATAATATTTGTACGTCCTACTGAATATTCAGACATCTGATAAAAATAAATAAAAAAAATTCTTCTCTCTATAAACAGCTACAGTAAAGGGTTTAAGGAGAGATTTAATTAATCTTCATAACGTATTGATAAAAAAAACTTAACACTAAATTTTGCAGTTATAAATTATTGCCTACATTTGCAACCACATTGCGAGGTAGAGCAGAGGTAGCTCGTCGGGCTCATAACCCGAAGGTCAGTGGTTCGAATCCGCTCCTCGCTACAAACAAAAAGCCTTGTGTCTATTGAATAGACACAAGGCTTTTTTAATTTCTGCAAATTCATGCCGTACCTAACGGTAACGCACCTACGTTTTTCTGCTTATTTTAAAAAAATCCAACACTAAATTTTGTAGTTCCAAATTATTGCCTACATTTGCACCCTCATTGCGAGGTAGAGCAGAGGTAGCTCGTCGGGCTCATAACCCGAAGGTCAGTGGTTCGAATCCGCTCCTCGCTACAAACAAAAAGCCGTTTCTACTCAGTAGAAACGGCTTTTTTTATAGACCATATCATCCAGCTTTAGCATTTCTCTAACACTAAAGCATACACGCAGGACATACAAAATTGAAATAAAGTAGTATTATTACTTAAGCAAAACCCATATACTGTATGAAACAAAAACCATCAAATGCATTTATCATCGCTTCCTGGATCGCGCTGACAGCAGGTATGACCGGCTTCATTATCGGTCTGTGGAACTCCAATATGCAGCTGAATGAAAAAGGTTATTACTTCACCATCCTTATGTATGGCCTGTTTGCAGCGGTATCAGTACAAAAATGTGTGCGCGATAAAATCGAAGGCATACCTGTAACCGAGATCTATTACGGCATTAGCTGGGTATCTATGTTGCTGACCATTGTACTGCTCACTGTAGGATTATTCAATGCAACATTGCTCCCAAGCGAAAAAGGTTTTTATGCATTCGCATTTTTACTGAGTATTTTCGGAGCTATCACCGTACAGAAGAACACACGCGATAGTCAGGCTGCGAAAGCCCCAGAGACAGGCAAAGCAGACTACTAATAAAAGAGGCTGACCAAAAAGCAACTCAATCATGATAACTGAAAGCTTTTTGGCCAGCCTTACTTTTAACACAAATACAAACAACTATTCTAACACAAAAGCATTAATGTTCCCCGAAAAATCAGCTACATAAAGCATTCCGTTAACCAACGCCATATCTGCCAGCACCGGCGCTCCCAAATCAATATCAGTCACCAATTCCGGCTTACCTGCAATATTCAGCAGGTACAGATGTCCGTCTGCAGCGGCCACGAATGCATATTTACCAAGTACCAGCGGTGTGCTCTCTACAGCAGCAGCCGGCGGTAATGTATAAGGTGCAGAGAAAGTCAGGGATTGTTTTGGCTTGAACACACCTAGTTCTTCCTTGCTTTTTCTATCATATACAATCAGGCCATGTTCTGCTGTTGCCACCAGGATTCTATCATCCGTAATTACAGGCGCAGTCATGGTTTTGAGGTTGTATTGCAGTGGAATACTATCTGTAGTTTCTCCTGTAGCATTCAGTACATGCAGCATGTTGATGCCATGCACATATAATTTATTGTCTGCCACAGCAGCAGTACCACTTCTGAACCGGATACCTCCGTCGCTCCTTTTCCACAGCAGTTTTCCGGTATTCAGGTCGTGTGCAAACAAGGCATTCCAGTTGGAAGAAGTAATTAACTCGTTGCCGAAGATGGTCATGGCAACAGGTGTACCTTCACCGCCAGACCATGAACTGTTTGTCCACAGCGGGTTTCCGGTGTTAATATCCAGTGCCTGCATGTAATGACCTGCACCGGTGATATAAGTTTTATTGTAAATAACACCTGCACTATTATAGGTGGCAAGATCTTTCATACCGCCATCATGTTTCCATAAAAGCTTACCGGTATTAGCATCCAGGGCATAAGTCATGCCTTCAGCATCCGTACCAAAGATTTTTCCGTCTGCAAAGGATAAACTTTGTTTGATAGAATTTCCGGTAGAGAACTTCCACAACTGTTTGCCTGTAACGGCATCCAGGGCCAGGATGGCACAATTGGTAATATTTTCATCATCCAGTGTAGCCAGGTATAATTTTCCATTTATTATAATGGGAGATGATTTCCAGATATTTCCTCCTGCGTTGGCCGTCCAGACGAGGCGTGGATGCACCTTTCCATTATCTTTTATTTGTGGCAGGCGTTGCGCGTTTTGTAGTACCTGGTTCCAATCAGCTGTAGCTTTAGGAGCAGTAGCAGCAGCCAGACTAAAAGTATCACGTCTGAATAATATTCTGCCGGTATTTAAGGTCGCCTCTAACGTACTGTTGTAGCGGCTTTGCGGCGGGAGATTTTTAATATTCACCGTTCCTTTCCATGTCCAGTCGCTGGCAGCATTCAGTTGTGTCTGCTGCAACAGTTTACCATTGTTGTCATACATCCTGAAAACAACTGCTTTTACCGGGTCTTCCGTATGATATACGTTAGCGCTGACAGTAAGCTGCTGGCCACTTACAGCAGCTCCTTGCTTCGATGGTGATACCAGTACCACCTGGTTATCTACATAAGTATATCTTCTGTTAACAGATACAATACCTTCACGCGCCACTTCTATCACATCGAAATTAGACATGGAATTATCAATACCACCATCAGCAGCAGGTGCAGAACACAGCGATCTGATGCCGGTATTACCGTGTTTACGTGCAAAATTGATATGCCAATGCCCGTAGATCCATGCTTTCAGGTTATGATCGTTCAGAACAAGGCTATCTCCTTTTGAATTCTTTATGATGAAATTACTATCGTATGTCAGGAGATCGTGATTAAAAATCACAACAGATTTAGTTGGGTCTGTATGTGCCAGGTCGTTCTTCAGCCAGTAGTACAGGTCGTCATAGGTGTAAGATGGTTTATAATCCCCGTAGCGCATAGGCGTTACGATGAAATGTGTATTGCCTGCCTCAAAAGAATAAAATACAGGGCCAAACAACGATTCAAACAAAGCCTCACCGTACGGGCCTTTCACGAGATCGTGGTTACCTACGCAGTAATAAACCGGCAGCCCCATGGTTTGGGTATTTACATGTTGTGCATGGAACTGCATTCCTCTCTCATAGCAGATATCGCCGGTATGTACGATAAAATCCGCATGTTCATTTTTGGCGTAGGTAGATGATTCTGTTATCCACTCACCGAAATGGTAAGTTTCTGTATCAGTCAGTCTGACAAAACGGGAAATATCTTTCCTATGCAGTACTGGTATGGCTTTCATAGGAAAGTCATAGCTTTTTACCGTACTGTCAGTTTTAATAAAGTAGTTGTTAACAAATCTATATCCGGCAGGAGTAGTGATAAAAACGAATTTCTGGTTTTTGTGCCCTGGCAGTGTAAACCGGCCATCAGCATCAGTTTTGACTACATTCAATCCATCGGAAACACAAACATCTTTCAAGCCTTTGTGGTTTTCCGTATATACGCTACCGTTGAGTTGGGCAAAGAGGCTGATGGATGTCAGCACCAGAGCGGCTGACAGCATGGTTTTCTTCATGTTCATCTGTATAAAAAAAATAAAAGAAAAGAGAGCAAATCCATACTAGCCCCGGGCAACGGTTATTGCTTACAGCCAGTATGGTATTGCTCTCCGTTAATTATTTGCTAACTACCAGCCGAAAATCTGTTTCAGATTAGGATTCAGTACAGTTTCCTGTAATGAGATCGGGCGATAGAAATATTTCGGTGCAACGAATTTACGTGGATTATCACGATAACGTGTAAACGAAATTCTGCCGCTGCGGCCATTGTCCAGATAGTAGTTTGTTTCCTTACCGCTGGCATCTTTCAGATAGAAGCGGCTGATGGTATATCTTACAGACAGTGGTACCGTGTTCATTTCAGCTGTGTCAGTAGGACTCGCCAGGATAGCGATATCAGGGATACCATCTCCCGACATATCAATACCACCCAGTGCAGGAACATACATACCTTGTTGCGCATCCTGGATGCGACCGGCTGCTGCCCAGCGATTCAGGTCGTTGAGGCGAAGGCCTTCACAAGCCAGCTCCACACGGCGCTCTCTTCTGATTTCCAGGATCACACCTTTATTGGCGCCGGAAACTTCAGGATAAGCGTTTGCCATTACCTGATCAGGAGCTCCGTTGGCTGTACCCATTATCAGTTTAGGCATACCCACACGGTCTCTCAACTGATTGATCGTATTGTCAACATCCTGTTGTGTGAGACTACCCAGTTCTGCTTTAGCCTCAGCAAGGTTCAGCAATACTTCCGCATAGCGGAACATAGGCATACCAGTATAGTTCGCATCCCAGCCCTGGCGCAATGCAGGATCACGTGGATAAAACTTCAGCTGATCATAACCACCCAGGTTAGGCTTCGCATAATATAATCTGTTATCGTTGGTAATAGAATAACCCGGATAGGCAACGGTTTCGGCTAAACGCGGATCGCGGTTGGCGAATACATCCACAAAACCTTTTGTTTTGTAACCTGGCTGAGAAGTAAACGGCGTACCGTCTGTCATCAGGTAACTTTCTACGAGGCTATTGCTGACAGACCAGCTCCAACCCAATACGGTATGTGAGTTGTTACCTACGCTCAGGCTCTGCTGGCAATCGAACCACTGAATAATTTCAGGGTTTCCATTCAGCGTAGGACTGCTAAACAGTGCGCGGTAATCAGCGGCACCTTTACCAGTACTATAGATTTTGAATTTACCACCAGCGATGAGCTGCTGCGCTGCATCCACAGCGGCGTTCAGGAATGGTGCCGCTTTGTCTGTCAGACCAAGCTCGCTGTGGTATTTACGGAAGGTACCTTCAAAGAGGCCGAAACGGGCCATCAGTGCCAGCGCCGTCCATTTGTTCACGCGGGTTCTGTTCCCGTTATCCTCCGGTTTCAGGTTACTGATTGCGTAGTTCAGATCTGCCATAATGGAATCCGCCACTTTCGCACGAGGATCACGTGGCAGGTACAACGCAGAATCTACGTTTGTCATCACATGTGAATACCAGGTCACATCGGAATAACGGGCCAGTTTGGCGATATAGAATTTAGCACGGAAAAACCTGGCCACACCGATATTATGGTTAATACCTACGGTATCGCCGGAAGCACGGTGCGCGTAATCCAGCAGGAAATTATAGGTACGTAATTTCTTCCAGTCGTCCCAGCCGGTTTTACCTACGGTGGTAGGGTCTATATTGCCTTCCAGTAAGGCATCTAATTCGCCACTGCTGCTGTAGTACGAAACATTGTCACTATTCGTATCATCGTAAGAATAGTCCTTATCGTAAAAGGTATTGGCGAATGTTTCCAGGTCTTTGGCTGTGTTGAAATAAGCATCCGGAGAAATCTCTGTTTTAGGATATTTCTGCAGAAAATCTTTTTTACATGAAGCTGCAAAAACTGCAGCAGCACTTAAAGCTATATAGAGCGATGTTTTTTTCATGATTCACATTTTAAAAGTTCAGGTTCAGACCGCACGAATATGTTTTCTGGAAAGGATAGATGGTACCATCGAGTCCTTCAGGATCTATATCAGCTTTCAGGTGAGATACGGTGAAGACGTTCTCTGCGCTGAAATAGAAGCGCAGGTGAGCGATTCTCATCTTATCTGTGAGTGATTTAGGCAATGTATAACCAACGGTAATGTTCTTCAGGCGCAGATAGGCCGCATTTTGCAGGTAGCGGGTTTGCGGTGCACCTAATTCTGTTTTATCTTCTGCGATATAAGATTTTACGCGAGGGAAGTAAGCATTAGGATTTTCCGGTGTCCAGTGGTCCATATTCTGTACCTGAACGTTTGCCCATGGCTGTGCATAGATACCCCAGAAATAGTGGTTGCTGTTACCTGGATACCAGTCACGTTTACCAACCCCCTGGAAGAACAGGCGGAGGTCGAAGCCTTTGTACATACCGCTCATATCAATGCTGTAAGGGAATCTGATGGCGTCGTTACCAATGATTCTCTTATCACCGTGATCCGCCAGTGTATTTTTACCGTAACTGATTTCACCGTCGCCATTGATATCTTTGAATTTCAGGTCACCTACATACCATTTATAACCCTGGTCATCAGAACCTACTTTAGTCTGGTCTGCATGGTTTTTCAGCTCTGCTTCGTTCTGGAAGAAACCTTCTGTGGTGAGGCCCCAGATTTCGCCGATTTCTTGTCCAACATAGTGATCATCGAGGGTACCGCTAGGGTTGTCGAATTTAGTAATGAAGGAGCGGCTGTCAGCTACTGCCACTTTTACACTATAGCTGAATGGATTCTTTCCGATATTAAACTCATCGCGCCAGGAGATGCTGAGTTCGGAGCCACGTGTTTTCAGGTTACCACCGTTTACATTTGGAGGATCGTCGCCAAAGGCGCCAGGAAGAGTTTTCCCTTTGATAAACATACCTTCTGTATAGCGGGTATAGCGGTCGTAGCTAACAGATAAACGTTGTTTGAGCAGGGAAAGGTCAATACCTCCATCAATGCTACGCACTTTCTGCCAGGTATAGTCGGCGCTTACAGGTGGCGCAATATATACTCCTGTAGGTTTAGAGCCATCCAGGATAACATTGATCTGGCCGGAAGGCATAGCTGGCTGATAACCATATGGATTGGCAGACTGATCACCCAGTACACCATAGGAACCACGTACTTTCAGGAAGTCCAGTTTAATAGACTGTGCAATAGGTTTGAAGAATTCCTCATTGGTAACTACCCATGCTGCAGAAGCAGATGGGAAAGTACCCCAGCGGTTAGATGCAGGGAAACGGGAGCTACCATCGCGGCGGCCGTTGAATTCTACCAGGTATTTATCATTGTAGGAATATGCCAGTCTGTAGAACACCCCACGTACGGACCACTCTCTGATAGTATCTGACTTAGATACATCACCTGTAGTTAACTGGAGGTTTGGATATTGAGGACTGATAAGACCATTTGCCTTTACCCAATAATATTCCCAGGAATATTTTTCCTGGTTGAAGCCCACCAATGCAGTCAAATCATGCTTCTTGATTTTCTTATGAAAGTCGGAATACACGTTGAATACATCGTATTGGGTATTTGTCGAGTTATTTTTTACGCTGGAAGTATTCCCATCGGTATAACCCAAAGGCTGACCAGGACCTGTGCGGTAAGAAACCGGCAGGTTCAGTTCACTGCCACCACCATCTGTTCTGCGAATAGAGTAATCAGATTTCAGGTTCCACACATTCTTGATTAGGGCCAGGTCACCATTCAGGCTGGCGAGGAATTCGCGGTAACCGGTATTGGTACGGCCACCATCCTGGAGTTTGCCTAAGAGGGCAGCACCGTCGGAAGTCCAGGTTCCATCAGGGTTTTTAGGCACTGATAATGATGGCGTTCTGTTGGCATTATGGAAATACAGATAGGTATTAGCTACTGTAGGCGTATTATAACCCATATCTGTATACGTAGTATTGGTACCCAGTTTCAGTCTGCTGTTCAGCTGATAGGTAGCTTTGGCGCGGAGGTTATAACGGGTATAGATATCCGGGTTAGAACGCAGCATACCATCCTGACGGTAGTATTCACCGGACAGATAGTAGGTGAGTTTATCATCTCCCTTAGACAAACTAAAATTACCGGTATAGGCAGGAGCACTTTTGTTATAAACGGTATGTAACCAGTCGGTCATACCGTAATATGCCCAGGCATTAGGATTGCTTGGGTCCACAATTACAGCTGGCAACGAAGGATCTTTCGAACGCTGTGCCGCATAGGCGCGTTGTGCATCTGTATACAGGTCGTACAGCGGAGTAGCCGCGTCATGCTTCATCTGCATGGTGATCAGCGGATCAGTGATAACATCCGGTACTTTACCCAGCGAACGAACCGCGTAGTTGGCATTGGCTGTAACTTTGAGTTTACCTGCTTTGGCGGTTTTGGTGGTGATCAGCACCACACCGAATGCAGCACGGGCACCATAGATGGCAGCAGAAGCCGCATCTTTCAGCACGGTTACATTCTCAATATCGGCAGGGTTCAAACGGGAAACTTCGCTGGCAGTAAAAGGGATATTATCTACCAGGATAAACGGATCACCGCCGGAAAGGGAAGTATATCCACGGAGGTTAAAGGAAGGAGCATCTGCAGAACGACCACTGGAAATACCTATGTTCAGGTTAGGAATCAGTCCTTGTAAACCCGTACCCACGTTGGTAATCGGGCGACTTTCCAAAGCTTTACCGGAGATATTATCCACGGCGCCGCTGAGGTTAGCTTTCTTCTGCGTACCATAACCTACTACCACCACTTCATTGAGACCGCTGGAATTTGCTGCCAGCGTCATGTTGTAGTTCTGGGCGCCCTTCACGTTAAGGGTATGCGTTTCATAGCCCAGGTAAGAGAATTCCAGCACTGCATTCTCCGGCACTTCCATTTCGTATACACCGTTCACGTTAGTGGTGGCACCTTTGGTCATACCCATCACTTTCACCGTAACACCGATCAGTGGCGTACCGTCGGCATCTTTCACCGTACCTTTTACCTTTACGGTAGTGATCTGGTCACCGTCTTTAACGATAACCAGGAGGTGGTTAGGCATTACTCTATAGCCCAGGGAAGTACCTTTCAGCGCCTTGTCAAGAATCTCTGTAACAGGAGCGTCATTCATTTTGATGCTGATCTTTGTGTCAGGGATCGCATCATTTTTATAAAGAATCGTAAAATCGCTTTTCTTACCGATAACATTCAGCAATTTGCTGATATGTATATTACTGTAATCGACACTGATTTTCTCCTGAGAGTAACCATGTGCACTCAATTGCAGAAATCCGGCGCATAGCAATACGGATGTTAGTTTCATACGCATAAGGAGTTTCCTCATATTCCCCTCGGGAATATTGGCAGGCCACCAATAGCTTTTTTTCATAAATTTGTTTCATTAGGTTAAATAATAGGCCATTACCGGATCTTGCCGATCGGTTCAGTTGTTTAGCCTTTGTCCAAAGGGGAATGTTGCCGCATTCTCCTTTTTTCATGATTCTAAGTCTGTTATGATAATTTCTTGCTTATTTGTCCATAGACCATGGATGTTTTATCGTGATATAATCAGATAATCAGGATTTAAATATTAATTACAGGACATCTGCTTACCAGATGGTGACAGTATGCTGATCTTTATCCAGTTGGTAATGGAAGCCCAGCGTTAATTGCAGGGCATTCAGCACATCTTCTATAGTTTGTTTTTTGAATGCGCCGGTAAATACTTCTTTCTTGTATTTATCGTCTTTAAAAGAAATCTTCACATTATACCAGCGTTCCAGGTCGTGCGACAAATCTTCAAGATTCAGATTATCAAACTCGAAGCGGTCGTCCATCCAGGCTGTTGGCGGCCCCGGTGTAGTCTCTGATTCAACAGGGGCTGGCGTTTTTATGGGTGCAACGGAGAAATTAGCAGATAACTTTTGTTTATCGCTGTTTTTAATGATATCAAGTTTATTAATGGTAAGTTTCTGTGACGGCAGCAGAATCACTTCTTTATGGTGTTGACTCTTTTCTGTACTGAATTCTACTGCTACTTTTCCCGAGATCAGGCTTGTTTCCACGGAAGCGTCTTCTGTATAGGCTTTCACGTTAAAGGAGGTCCCAAGTACTTTAATATTTACATCGCCGGAATGCACTATGAAAGGATGCGCCGGGTCATGCTTGATATCAAAGAAGGCCTCCCCTATTAAGGATACTGTTCTGTCTCCTTTCAGGAAGCTGTTGGCATCATATTGCAGGCGGCTGCATGCATTCAGTACTACGCTGCTGCCATCCGGTAAAACCAGTGTGGTTTTGGAGCCATTGCGCGTGATGACCTCGTTGGCGTATGTCCGTTCTGTTTGTTTAGGCCATAATATATAGGTACCTATCAGCAAGGCAACTCCTGCGGCCAGTGCTGAAAATGTTTTCCATGGGAAACGGTAAGGAACGATTACCGGCTGTTCATCCAGCCATTGCGTCAGGCGTCCCATCCCGCTTTGCTTCAATGTCTCTTCTTCTTCCTCTGTAAATCCATCGGAATCAGATAATTGTATATCAGCTATTATATTGAACGCATACTGCAACGATGGATGCTTTAACAGTAACAGCTCCAGCTCTTCCAGTTCTTCGGAAGTGGCTTCCCCTGCTACCTTTCGGGCCATCAACACCTGTATGCGGTTACTGTCTGTCATCAATGCTGCAAATCGTTATTACAGGAAGGACGAAAATTATCTCAAAAACCCCCAAAAAGATTTTAACTTTTTTTTGATGCCCCCAAAATGTCAATCCAATATCAGTGGAATATTAATTTAGTATTAAATACAAAAACCTTTTGCAGATGTAATATTTTGTTAACTTTAGCTTAATCTGCGTTATATAAATTGCAACCAATATCTAGGGCTAAGGGATGGAACAGTGTACAACTAATGAGCTTTTCATAGCTATGACTGTGGACAATGATGAAGATGCTTTCAAAAGCTTCTACAATCATTATTTTGTCCGCCTGCTTCGCTATTCGTATTCCCTCACCAGGTCAAGAGAAGTTGCAGAAGAAATCACCAATGATGTTTTTATGCACTGCTGGCAAAAGCGTACATCATTGCGTCAGATAAAAAATCCGGAAGTATATCTTTTTGTAGTTGCCCGTAACAAGGCCATCGATTATAGAAGGAAACAATCCGTTATCAGGGAAATTGTACTGCCGGAAGAAGACACTATCCAGATAGCTATCGACAGTAACCCTGAACAGCAGCTGATCTCAGCGGAAATGATCCGCAAAATGGAAAACACCATCCAGCAACTTCCCCCAAAATGTAAAACGATCTACCTGTTGATAAAACAACATGGTATGAAATATAAAGAAGTAGCTGCCATTCTTAACCTCTCCGTAAAAACAGTGGAAAACCAGCTGTCTATTGCATTAAAGCGACTCACTACCGCTATCAACTTCACACTCGAAAAAGAGGATATCCATAAATAAAAAGCAGTGCTTTCCGCGCTATGCCACGGAAAGACACTGCCTTAAACCAGTAACTTCATCACTAGTTACCGTAACCGTCGTTCTGAGGTTTGAGATTCGGATTGTTCTTCATCTCAAACGTAGGCAATGGAAAAAGCAGGTGCTTTTTCTGCAGGGCCTGACCTGAATTTTTGTTCACATGTCCTTCAAAGTTGTCGAAGTCGTTAGTATCTTCATTATACACTTTTCTCAATCTCACCATATCAAACCAGATAATTCCTTCGTAACAGAACTCATGCCAGCGCTCGCGCCACACGGCTTTTTCAAAGGAAGTAGCATCCAGTCCGGATAAAGCAGGAATATTCGCACGTGTACGCACTGCATTCAATGCCGTATAGGCAGCAGCGTTAGGTGCACCGTCCGCTTTGTTCTGTGCTTCTGCATAAATCAGCAATGTTTCTGCATACCTGATCTGCGGAACGTTCAGGTTACTGATCCCCGTTCCCGGTTGGCCTTTGGTACCATTACACACCACATCGAAGTGTTTGAAAATATACGGTGAACCTAAAGCAAAGTCGGCACCATTACCATCTACATAATAAGATGTAAAGAAGAACTGCTGTTCGTCTGTACGTTTATCCGTAGGTTCAAATTTTTTGAAAGAATTATAGAAAGAAACAGAAGGCATGGAACTACCTACCCCACTACCTTTTGCTGATATATTTTTAGGCAGGGAGTTATTAGGCAGCATCAGCGACTGTAATGGATTTTCTTCCACACCGCTGAGGTATTGTACTTCGAAAAGCTGCTCCAGCTTGTTGTTCATCGCTACGCTGTGTAAGTCGTTGTAGCTGGAGAACAGTCCTACCTGTGCAGGGTTTGCTGTGGCATAATCGATGACTTCCTTTGCTTTGTTTGCCGCCAGTTTATAATACTCTCCTCCTTTATTGAGCGGATAGCCTGCCATGGTGAGATATACTTTTGCCAGCTGTGTTTTCACGGCTGCCAGTCCTACACGGCCATTGGTATTGGTCCATGGAAGTCCGGCTGCTTCTGCATTCTGCAGGTCTTTTACAATCTGTGCATAAACATCTTCTGTTTTAGCACGGGATGGAGAGAAGTCAGGAGAAGAAGCTGTCTGCGATTTTAAAATCAGCGGGATATCACCCCAGATTCTTACTGCATAGAAATACCCCCAGGCACGCAGGAAGGAAGCTTCGCCCAGCACGGCTTTCTTCTGTGCAGAATCCATTGGATTGATGCCAGGTACTTTGTCCAGCGTCAGGTTACACTGTGCGATTTCTTTATATAAACCTTTCCACCACTGGCCTACGTGCAGGTTATCCCCGTTGTAAACGAGGCCCAGCAGGTTGTTCAGGTCAGAGTTCTGGGCTGTTCCCGTAATAGCAGTACCGGTAACGGCATCCAGCATCTGGAAGTTATTGGAGAAGATACCGGCGCCCTCTCCTATCATACGGGTACGCGAATACGCTGCAAATACGGCAGCATCTGCGTGTTCAGGAAGGGTAAAATAACTGTCCGGCGACAGGTTAGACGGATCGGTTTCATCCAGGAACTTTTTACAGCCGGTACCAGCGCCGGCAAGCATCGCACCCATCAGGCCCAGCAGGAGGTATTTATTGAAAATTGAACGCTTCATGATAATTTCTTTTTTTTAACAGAACTGTTTAGAATGCTACGTTGAGACCTACTGTGTAGGTAGTTGGCTTGGGATAATCAAAGAATGTTTGTCCCTGCGCGAAAGAATCACCGTAGGTAGTTACTTCCGGATCGTTGCCACTATACTTTGTTTTAAGGAAGAAGTTCTGAACAGAGCCGTATATACGGAGTCTTGACAGATGCATGCGCTGAATGGTTTCTGCCGGGAAGTTATAACCCAGTAACAGGTTTTTACCACGGATAAAGGAACCATCTTCTACCCAGCGGGTATCCACATTTGTAACATAACCCGCAGAAGGATCACGCGGTGCAGCAATCATGGTATTCTGGTGTTCCGGTGTCCAGTAGTTGAGTACAGATTTGAAGCTGTTGGCAAGACCGGTGCGGTCTTCGCCGGAGTGGTGCGACATATTCAATACATCATTACCATACATATACTGGATTTCCAGTGTCAGCTCCCAGTTTTTATACTTGAAGTTGTTGATAAAACCACCCCAGCCTTTAGGGTTACCATTACCGATAATCATACGATCTGCATCGTTGATGGCATGGTCGCCGTTAACATCGAGGTATTTGATATCACCCGGCAGGATAGGTTTACCACCGCGATAGTCGGAGAATTTGGCTGCTTCTGCTGCTTCTGCAGTACTCCAGGTACCCAGGCGTTTCAGACCCCAGAAAGAACCAACGGGCTCGCCTACACGAATGATGTTGGTCTGGTTGGTGAAGTTAGGTCCGCCCACGCCGAAGATATCAGCAGGTGTAGCAAGCGACAGCACTTTATTTCTGTTAAAGGAAATGTTGAAAGCGGAGTTCCAGGTAAAGTCGTGACCATTCACTACCAATGCGTTCAGGTTCAGCTCCAGCCCTTTGTTTTCCATAGAACCGACGTTCTTACGGATGGTGGTATAACCGCTGGTACTTGGCACCGGCGCATCCAGGAGCATGTCTGTTGTTTTACGGTAGTAGACATCAGCTTCCAGGTTGATCCTGTCGTGGAGGAAACCCATTTCCACGCCTGCATCGTACTGTGCTGTTTTTTCCCAGCGCAGGTCAGCATTTGCGAGGCGGCCTGTACCCATACCCTGCACTTTTGCACCTCCGATCACAGCAGCATATGTACCACTGGCAGACAAAGAAGCCAGCGAGTTATAGGACGGAATTTCCGAGTTACCGGTGAGGCCGTAGCTGGTACGGAATTTCAGGTTGGAAAGTACCTTGTTATTTTTCAGCCATGGTTCTTCAGAAGCTCTCCAGGCAAGTGCTGTGGATGGGAAGAGTCCCCATTTATTATTTTTTCCGAATTTGGAAGATCCATCCGCACGACCAGTAAAGGTGATGAGATATCTTTCTTTATACGAATAGTTCAACCTGGCGAAATAAGAGTTGAAGGCAAAGCGGCCGCGGGAAGAACCTACGCCACTGGCCGGGATGTTGGAACCTGCACCGAGGTTGTTATCTCCGAAGAAGTCGGTGGAGAAGTTCTCGCCACGGGCATTAAATCCGAACATATTGGTTTCCTGCCATGATAACCCCGCCATACCGGTGAAGTTGTGCTTTTCGTTAAAGCGTTTGTTATACGTCAGGTAGTTTTCAAAAGACCAGTATGTTTCACGGTCGTTGGCTACTACAGCGATACCTTTCTGGGTGGCAGAGATATCTATCAGGGAACGTCCGTTCCACTCATTACGGCCACGGGTAACGATGTTGGTACCTATTACAGAACGGAAGGTCAGCCCTTTCGCCAGCTGAAGGTCGGCATATACGTTTCCGAGCAGGTTCTGGGTGTTGAGGATATATTGCCTGTCTGTGAGGATTTGAACGGGGTTAGAGCCTCCTTCTGCGCCTGGGTATACTTTGTTGTTCGCCCAGGTGCCATCGGCGAATTTAACCGGTAAAAACGGCAAAGCTTCGGTAATCATACGAACAGAGTTCAGACCACCGGTACCGATGTCTACCAGGTTTTCCTCCTGATTATTATAACTGAGTGATCCACCCACACGTAACCATTCTTTTACTTTGGTATCTACCGTGAAGCGGGCAGAGTAACGTTTGAGGTAGGAATTGAGCAGCAGGCCTTCATCGTCGAGGTAGCCGAGATAGAGCCCGTACTGAGAGTCGGCATTGCCGCCGGCAAAGCCCAGCTGGTGGTTCTGCGACAGGTTATGCTGTAAAGATTCCTTGAACCAGTCTGTATCATATAATGGGTTACCACTCTTATCGAAGAGTCTTGGGTCTGTTCTTTTCAGTGCCGGGTTTTTAGCGATATAGTCGCCACGAGCCCAACCAGCGGGATCATAGGTCTGCGCATTTTTCCAGGCGAGGTCTTCTACCGCCATGTATTCCTTTGCATTGAGCATTTCCACGCGGTTAGGGCCTGGTGTGTTTTTGCCTACATAGGCATCGTAGGTAACACGGCCACCGATACCGGAGCCTTTCTTGGTGGTGATCAGGATAACACCGTTGGCGCCACGTGCACCATAGATGGCAGTAGCCGAGGCATCTTTCAGCACTTCCACTGATTCGATATCACTAGGGTTGATAAAATCGATCGCATTACTTTGCTGGGTCTGGCTACCAACGGGCAGGGCCACTCCGTCTACTACATAGAGTGGGTTATTGGAAGTATTGATGGATGAAAAGCCGCGGATACGTACTTTGGTCTGGCCACCGGGGCGGCCGGAGTTGGTATTAACCTGTACGCCCGGAATACGGCCGCTGAGGGCCTGGTTCAGGGAAGGTGCAGGGCGTTCCTGGAGCTGCGCCGCACGTACAGAGGCAACAGAACCGGTGAGGTCAGAGCGTTTCTGGGTACCGTAACCGATTACCACCACGTCCTGGAGGGATTTGGTATCTGTGCTGAGGGTCATGTTTACGGTAGGGGTATTTCCTACCAGTTTCTGTTGCTGGGTATAACCAATGAATGAGAATACGAGTGTACTTCCGGGAGCGGCATCAATGGAGTAGCTGCCATCAGGCCCTGTCTGGGTACCTGTGCTGCTTCCTTTAATCTGAACGGTTACGCCGGGTAGCGGGGAGTTATCCCTTGCGTCGAGGACGCGCCCGGTGATTTTTTTGGATTGGGCGGCCGCCAGCAATGTTATGAGTAGCAGACAGCTGCTCATAAGTATTGATCGCAGCGCGAATGTCGATTTCTTCTTCATACATTTTGGTTTTTAGGTTTTGACACACCTGCAAAATCGATTTAGCAAAAAGGGTCCGGTCATCCCGGCATAGCGGTGATGAGATAGGGAATGAGGATGTTGATTCATACCTTAACGGTATAAAGCACGGACTACATTTTCGTTTAGTCGTTTAAGTTAGATCAGGATTGAATAGTGTTTTTTAGTGTTCATTTTTTAGTTGATAAATAATGGAATTGAATCACTATTGCAGAAAGACCAAGTGCCATACGTGGAAATTAATAACCTGGCCTTCCGCAATAATATTGGCATTAACTTAAAAATTGGCAAAAAAATCCCCTTATGATCAACTAGTGACCATACTTCCAGATATCTCTGAAAAATCGATTTAGCACTACAGTGACGCTAAAACAGATTGACGGAATTTTTTACATAAAAAGATAAAATTTAAATGATTATCAGTCTTACAGCATTTTCGTGGAATTACGACGTATTCGTTGCTACTCAAACTCTTTCAGTTCCCTGATGCAGTAGGTTTTTAATAAAATCCGATGATGGTCCAAGCAAAACTAATACAGAATCCGGGTTTCACATTCGGCTATATTCTAGATAAAAATATAACTATTTCCCAATAACTAAAACGTTTTTGCAACTTTTTTTATAAAGAAAATATTTTTCTTTCCTGCTCAATATATTACTAACATAATTATTTCCACTGGCGTAGTAACGCAGGCAATCCTTCCTGGTTAAAAATAATCCTGCCTATCTTCAAAGACGACCATCCCTCCTTTAATTGATAGGTAAATCGTGGCCACTCTCCCTCCAGGTTACAATCCATATAATAGGTCAGCAGACGCGAATTAATTTCCAGCAAAGATTCCAGCTGGTGCAGATGTGTAGAGATAATAAAAAAGCCACCAGGCGCCGACAGCAACCCACTGATCGTCTGCAATGAAATATCTGTCGCATCGTCCACATTAGTGCCCCTGAACAACTCATCAAAGACCGCAAAACAGCAGGCGCCGGCAGTAGCCCGCTCTACCACAGATTTCAACTGCTTTACCTCCATCATAAAATGACTGTAACCATTCATTAAGTCATCACTCAGCTGAATGAGCACGTCTATATCATCGAAGTAGGGAATCACACAACTGGCTGCCGGCACCGCAAGCCCTGCATGCGCCAGGAACACACAAATACCAATTGATTTCAGCTGCGTCGACTTCCCGGACATATTAGGCCCTGTCAGCAATAAAACCCTCCCGCTCCCCTGCACCGAATTCTTTACCGGCTGCTTAATCCCCGGATGATAAAAATCCAGCAATGTAAACTGCGTGGCATCAAATACCGGGAAAGCCATATTATTGGCCATAATCGCCGCTGAGATAGATATCCAGGCTTCCAGTTCATTAAATGCCTGCCAGAAGATCAACCAGTCGCCCCCGGTGATCTCTTTCGTAAACAACAATACCAATTGCTGCACCATCCGGGGTTTTATTTCACCCGCCCTGCAAATCATCACATATTTTTCCGGTGCTATCTTTTCCAGCAGGCCCCGCATATGTACCAGCTTTCCACTTAAGGGAGCTGGCAAACGCTCCGGTTTGATCACCGTAAAATATTTACGGAGATGATCCAGAAAGATGACAACCTGACTAACGCCACCGGCTAAACGCAAAAATTCATTCCTGGATTCTTTTCTGTTCATCAGTTGCCATAGCCACCCGTTGGAAACAGATAAATCCAGCTCCTGCAGCTGCCGGAGAAAAGTCACTACCTCCGTATAATCGTAAGGGTTATAATCAAATTGTAAACGATGGTATTTATGTTGAATAAAAGCCTTCGGGATGGCCTGTTTCTCCAGTATTTCCCCTGTAGAGCCGGGCAAGCTGGTCACGATATCCAGTAACATCTCCCGCGCATCCGGATTGCGGGTTTTATCGTACAGTGGCAACAGGTATTTTCGTAATTCGAGGTCTTTAATGTTGTGCATCAGGGATCGTTTAGCGCAACATGGACAGCAGTAACTATGCCGAAAAAAGGCAAAGTCGTTACCAACTTTGCCTTTTTATATCTGGATAAATAGAGGATAGATTTTAATATGCCAGCAGTTCTGCGATCAAGGCAGCCACCTTATCAGGATTAGGCAGCATGGTGGCTTCCAGGTCTGTATTCAGCGGTACGCAAGGCAGGTCAAGTGCCCCCAGCGTATATACCGGCGCATCCAGCTCTTTAAAGCATGCATGTTGTATACGGCCGGCCAGCGCCTGTGCAAAAGAGTTGTTAAGCTGCTCTTCCGTTAAGACCAGGCATTTACCATGTTTACGAACGGTATCAAATACCAGTGCTTCATCCAGCGGAAATAAGGTACGCAGATCAATAATTTCCACATTACCAGCAAAGGCTTTGGCAGCGGCTTTCGCCCAGTAAACGCCCATACCGTAAGTAATAATACACATCGATCTTCCACTGGCCACATCTTTAGGGTGCGCCGCCTGTACCACAGCCCCTTTGCCCAATGGCAGCACATAATCAGCAGCAGGCTCGATCGTCATCGCTTCTAAGGTGCCAGGTACCTTACTCCAGTACAACCCTTTGTGCTCCAGCATTACAACCGGATTAGGGTCCAGAAAGGCAGCTTTCATCAGCCCCTTCATATCCGCGGCATTGGAAGGATATACGATCTTAATACCTTTGACAGTTAACAACGTAGATTCCACACTGCCGGAGTGATAAGGCCCACCACCACCGTAAGCCCCGATAGGCACACGTATCAGTGTTTGTACAGGGTATTTTCCATTGGAGAGATAACAGGATTTTGCTATCTCCGTTACCAGCTGGTTAAATCCGGGGAAGATGTAATCCGCGAACTGCACTTCTACAATTGGCTTCACGCCTACGGCCGACAAACCAGCAGTAGAACCGATAATATAAGCCTCCTGTATTGCGGTGTTGTATACACGATGTTCTCCGAATTTATCGCCCAGGGTGGCTGCTTCGCGGAAAACGCCTCCCAGTCTGCGTCCTACGTCCTGACCAAACAGGATCGCTTCCGGATAGCGCTGCATAATTTCTTCAACGGCATGGAGTGCCGCGTCTACCATTACTACTTTGGCGCCATTTGCCGGCGTACGATCACCACTTTCTGATGTCACGGCAGCAGGTGCAAACACATGGTCTGTAACCGTGTTAACATCAGGTGCAGCAGCAGCAACAGCATTATCAAAAGATGCGCTGATAAAGGCCACCGCCTCTTCTTCTATTTGTTTCAGTTCCTCTTCCCGAATGCCACGTTTCAGCAGCAGCTGTTTCAGCTTGGGAACAGGATCATTTTTAGTATGCATTTCCAGGTCATCTTCACCACGGTACCATTCTTTACGTACACCACTTGTATGGTGTCCTAACAATGGTACAGTAGCCAGTACCAGTATAGGTCTGCGCTCATGACGTACATAGTTGATGGCTGCGGCCATGCCTGCATGGGCTGCCTCGTAGTCACTACCGTCAACGCGCATACGTTCCAGGCCCTTAAAACCGGCGGCGTATTCATAGGCGTCCATGGCGCGGGTTTCGGCGGCAGTAGCAGAAATTCCCCATTCATTATCCTGTACCAGGTAGATGATCGGCAATTGTTTCAGCACGGCAAACTGCAATGCCTCACTCACCTCTCCTTCTGTAACACTGCCATCGCCCAGTGAACATACCACTACCGGCATTTCGCCATCAGGGCCTGTTTTCAGGAGGTCCGACTGTACCTGAGCCAGGTATTGAAGTCCTTGTGCCATCCCGGTAGCCGGAATTACCTGCATACCTGTTGCACTGCTCTGATGTGGGATCTGTGGCCTGTCGGGGCGGTTGCTGCTGGGGTGACAATAATACGAACGCCCGGCGGAGAAGGGGTCATCGGCTTTGGCGAGCAGCTGCAACATCAGTTCATAGGGGGTGAACCCCATGGCCAGCATCATGCTGTCGTCGCGATAGTAAGGGCTTACATAGTCCCATGGATGTAACTGCAGTCCCGTCGCAATCTGGATGGCTTCATGCCCTCTGGAGGTAGAGTGCACGTATTTGGTAATGGGTCGGTTAGCCTCGTAAATGGCTGCCATTGCAGCGGCTTCCGACATCAGCCTGTAGGCCCGTAACAGCTCATCCTGACCACTCATATTCTTCTTCCCGGTGGCTGGTTCTTTTAAAGTTGATGTGCTTGTACTATCTTTAAACACAATAAGACTGTTTTGGTGTAGAATATGGAAGAAGCAAATTAGTTGCTATAACAACTATTGCTAAAGCAAATATAAAGAAATATGATTGATACTTTCGTCAGTAATCCATCTTTTTTTAAGCTGGATGCTACGCTCAAAAAACTGCGCAATTATTGGCAGAAGGAGTTCGATGCCAGGCAAAAAGATATTACAGTAGATCAATGGTTGCTGGTAGAAAATCTTTATAAACACAAGAAAACTACGCACAACGAGCTGGCCCGTAATACCTCCAAGGACATTACGACCATTTCACGTATTATAGAGTTGCTGGTAAAGAAGGGATTAGTACAAAGGGAAGCGGATAGTACCGACAGGCGAAAGGTTTACCTGCAGCTCACCCCTGCCGGTGTGGAAAAGTACAAGGATGTAAAACCTATGGTACATGAAATGCGTAAAGTGGGGTGGCATACGCTGACGGAGCGGGATTACCAGGAATTGACGCGGATACTGGATACTATTTATGCCAACGTACCTTAATGGAAAGCGCCGCTGGCGCTTTTCTTTTTTCAGGTAGATGATTAGTGCGAATCCCCCGGAAACAATAAAGGATGCCAAAGGCATCCTTTATTGTTTCCGGGGAAATAACCCGCACCTGCGGTGCTGGTTATTTCCCCGGGATAATCAGCAAAAAAGTTATTTAACAGCAAACTCCAGCAGGCTATCATCTTCGATAAAAGCTTCGAAGCTATCACCGATAACGGTAGGCCCAACGCCGGCAGGGGTGCCGGTGAAGATAAGGTCACCGATATTCAGTGTGAAAAACCGGGAGATATATGCCACCAGGGAGTCGAAAGAAAACAGTAAGTCCTTCGTATTTCCCTGTTGTGCCAGCTCTTTATTTTTATAGAGGCAGAAATTGATATCTTTTTTGTCCATTTCCGGTGTAATCGGGATGAACTTGCCTACGATCGCTGAATTATCGAAAGCTTTGGCAATTTCCCAGGGCAGGCCCTTGGCCTTTTGTTTGTCCTGGAGGTCACGTGCGGTAAGGTCTATCCCTACTGTAATGGCATCGTAGTACTTGTCGGCGAATTTTTCCTGAACATGCTTACCGTTCTTGCAGACCCTCAGTACCAGTTCACATTCGTAATGCAGATTGCTGGTAAACTCCGGATAGTAAAATGGGTGAGTATTCTGAAGCAAGGCATTTTTCGGTTTCATGAAGATAACCGGTTCAGTGGGTACTTCATTATTCAATTCTTTGGCATGGTCGGCATAGTTTCTACCTACGCAAATAATTTTCATAATGCGCTTGTTTTTAAAGGTTAAATAAAGCAGTTAACTGCCATATTTACAAATTTTCTTTACAGATTTATTTAACTGACGGGTAAGTTAAGTTATTAAATGCATTCATGGTACGGGGCAGTCCGGCAAACGCGAAACTTTCGATGATCTCGGTACATTTATCGATTTTCTCCTGCACGATGGCTATTTCATCGTGTTTCCACTTACTTAATACGAACTCTGCCTGACGTCCCTTAGGGTAATTATTTCCTATCCCGAAACGAAGGCGCGGGTATTGATTGGTAGTAAGTGAATCCTGGATGCTTTTAAGACCGTTATGGCCGGCATCGCTGCCTCCCGGGCGCAAACGCATCACATCCAGCGGCAACGCCAGTTCATCCAGGATAACCAGGATGTTTTCCAGCGGCACCTTTTCTTTATCCATCCAGTATTTAACCGCCTTTCCACTGAGGTTCATGTAGGTGGTAGGCTTAATAACGATAAAGGTTTTGCCTTTCCATTTCACCTCTGCCACATCTGCCAGGCGGTCGTTATGGAAAGTACCTTTATGATGGGCGACGAAGGCATCTACCACGTCAAATCCTATGTTATGACGGGTATGCTGGTACTCCGTACCTATATTTCCTAATCCTGCTATTAAATATTTCATTGTATTTATTATCAACAGGTATATAATTAAAAAGGGCCCATCTCTGAGTAGAGACAGGCCTTTTTTGAAAAATATTTCTAAAAAGATTATTTCTTTTTACCTTCTTTTTCAGCAGCTGATTCTTCCTGACGCAGCTGACGGGTCATCACTACAGAAGCGATAGGAATACGTGGAGAGTTAACGATCTCAACACCTTCCAGTTTCACGTCTTCTACGCGGATGTTACCGTTCAGCTCCAGGTTATCGATGTTTACTTCGATATTTTCAACCAGGAATTTAGGCAGTGCTTTAACTTTCAGCGCTTTCAGTTTAGAAACCAGTTTACCACCGGCTTTAACACCTACTGACTGACCTACCAGTTTGATAGGAACGGTCACGCTAACTGGTTTATCTTCTACCAGTTCCATGAAATCGATGTGAGCCAGTTCGTCTGTAACAACGTCGAACTGCAGATCTTTAACTACTGCACGGTAAGTTTTTGCGCCCAGTTTAATTGCTGCAACTTGGAAAGCGGCAGTGTAAACCAGGTTTTTGAATGCTTTTGCAGGCGCTGAAAAATTTACAACTTCTGCACCCCCGTAAATAACGCAAGGCACTTTTTCCTCAGAACGAATCTGACGGGTGGCTTTTTTGCCGAATTCGCTCCTGAGTTCTCCTTCGATGGTTATTGTGTTCATTGTTTAAACAATTTATATTGATTATAAAAATACGTTGTTATCAGTCTCCCCTGCGCTGGCTATGAATAAACAGGCTGGTGATAGATTTATTCTCATGCATATTGCGGATGGCAACCGCGAAGAGGTCAGCAACTGAAATTACTTTGATCTTCGGACTGGATTGCTTCAATGGAATCGTATCACATACTACCATCTCTTCCAATACTGAATTCTCGATATTTTCATACGCCTTACCGCTGAATACAGGGTGGGTACAAAATGCACGTACACTTCTGGCGCCTTTTTCCTTCAGGAGGTTAGCTGCTTTGGAAAGCGTACCCGCAGTATCGCAAATGTCGTCAATGAGCACAATATCCCTGTCTTTCACGTCTCCGATTACCACCATGGAAGCGATTTCATTCGCTCTCTTACGGTGCTTATCGCAAATCACCATTTCCGCGTTGAAATAGGAAGCGACCTCACGCACACGATTGGTACTACCTACATCAGGGGACGCAAAGGTAAGATTTTCCAGCTTTAATTGCTCTATATAAGGAATAAAAATCGCAGAACTATCCAGGTGGTCTACCGGGATATCGAAGAAGCCTTGTATCTGCGGAGCATGTAAATCCATGGTAATCACCCTGTTAGCACCTGCTGCTACCAGCAGATTCGCTACCAGCTTGGAACCGATAGCCACACGGGGCTTATCTTTCCTGTCCTGGCGGGCATACCCGAAATAAGGTATTACCGCTGTGATGTATCCTGCAGATGCACGCTTAGCCGCGTCTATCATCAACAGCAATTCCATCAGATTGTCGGACGGAGCGCTGGTTCCCTGTACCAGGAAAACATAATCACCACGAATACTTTCCAGGAATACCGGCTGGATCTCGCCGTCGCTGAATTTCTGGATTTTTACTTTGCCAAGGCTGTTAACACCATTGCCATATCGTTTGGCAATTTTCTCGGCCAATGCTGAATTACTGTTGCCAGTGAAGATTTTTACTGAAGGTTGCATACTAGTGGGAAAGAGGATGCAAAACTATGATTTTTTGAGGGTAACAGCAGCAATTTTTCATATAAAATTAATATAGACAAATAAACACACACATAATCATCTCACAATTAATAATATAAATATATGATAGGCCAACGCATTTAATAGCTGCCTATATTTCTCCCCTACCCCCTGAATAGAAAAAATATGGCAGTAAAAACTGGAAAGCGGAACTTAGTTCGGGCGAAAAATTGTAACTTCAGCTAAACAGGTCATCCAGATGTTTGTAACCATTAACCCCGCTCCCCACGTGGCCATTAAACATTGGCCAGAAGCCGATAAACCCAGAGAAAAACTCATGGACAAAGGCGCCGCCATACTCAGCGATGCTGAACTGCTGGCAATTCTCCTCCATACAGGCCATCATCAAAAATCAGCCATAGATCTGGCAAGAGAAATACTGCGTCTCGCAAAAAATAACCTCTCCGAGCTGGGACGCATGAACGTCAGGGATCTACGTAAACTTAAAGGCGTCGGCAACGCCAAGGCCGTCACCATCGTAGCCGCCCTTGAACTCTCCAGGCGCCGGCAGGCAGGATATATCCACAAAAAAAGTATCGTCTCCAACGGCGAACAAGCCGCCCTGTTCTTTAAACCCCTGCTGGCAGACCAGTACACAGAATCCTTCTATGTCATGTTCCTCAGCAACGCCTATAAAGTACTGCACACCCGCTGTATCAGCACCGGCGGCATGTGCGGCACCACCGTAGACCCGAAAATAATCTTCCGCGAAGCACTCGAAGTCCATGCTACCAAAATGATCCTCTGCCATAATCACCCCTCAGGAAGCCTGCGCCCAAGCCAGTCCGATGTTTCCATGACCAGGAAAATAAAAAATGCCGCCAACCTGTTCGACATTGAAGTGATAGACCATATCATCGTTTCCGAAACAGGCTTCATCAGCCTCGTGGAAGAAGGGGTGATTTAATTCGCTACAAATGCCTAAATGTGATTAATTTCGCGTCAATTTATTCAGATCCAATATGCTCAAAATAGCACTGTTCGGGGTAGGACACCTGGGGAAAATCCATCTTTCCCAGCTAACCACCATGAAAGATGTAGAAGTTACAGGCTTCTATGATCCTAGTGACGCCAACGCTGCCAGCGTGGCTGAACAATATAATATTCCACGATATACTTCTGCTGAAGAACTGATCCAGGCCGTAGACGCTATCGATATCGTAGCCCCTACCACCCTGCACTTCAACCTTTGCGAAATGGCTATCCGTAACGGTAAGCACATCTTCGTGGAAAAACCAATGACCAACACCATCGACGAAGCCAAAACACTGGTGAAACTCGTGGAAGAAGCCAATATCAAATTCCAGGTAGGCCACGTTGAACGCTTCAACCCTGCATACCTCGCCCTCAAAGGTTATGACCTCAACCCAATGTTCATTGAGGTTCATCGCCTGGCCGAATTCAACCCACGCGGTACCGACGTTTCCGTTATCCTGGACCTCATGATCCATGATATCGACATCGTGCTCAGTATCGTTAAATCTACCGTTAGCCGCATCTCCGCCAGCGGTGTTGCCGTTATGAGCGACACCCCGGACATCGCCAACGTACGCATCGAATTCCATAACGGATGCGTTGCCAACCTCACCTCCAGCCGCATCTCCCTGAAGAAAATGCGCAAAATGCGCCTCTTCCAGAAAGATGCCTACATCGGTATCGACTTCCTCGACAAAAAATCAGAGATCATCAAGCTGAAAACGCCTGCTGATGAAGGTAAATTTACCCTCGATATCGAAACCAACAGCGGCAAAAAAACCATCGCCATCGATAACCCGGAAGTAAAACAAACCAATGCCATCCGCATGGAACTGGAACTCTTCCGCGACAGCATCCTGCAAAATAAACCAGTACCTGTCAACGTGGTAGACGGCCTGCAGGCAGTTGATGTAGCCCACCAGATCCTCCATAAGATCAATAAAACACTGGCGGAAGCGCAAACAGCGAAATAATTTCATCTTACTATAAAATCAAAAGAGGGAATGTCTATCTGGTAGACATTCCCTCTTTTGGTATATGAACTCTCATTGCTTTTATTTGCCAATGATACCTTCGGTATCATTGGGATGGTTCCGCGCTGCGCGCGGTGGGCTCCCCCGAAGTTATTTATTCTTCCAGCAAAGCTTTTGCTATCACTAAGTCCAGCGGCTTCGTAATCTTAATATTTGCCTCCTCGCCCGGCACCAGATGCACGGCATGTCCCAAACGCTCTGCCACCGTAGCCTCATCCGTAAACAAGGCATCATAGGGCAAATCAAAGGCTGGCAGCAAAATTTCTGACAGGAAAGTCTGCGGTGTCTGAATGATCTTATACCGCTCCCTGTCTACCGCTTTGTTCTTCTCCCCATCTATCTCTCTTAAACTATCTTTCATATCTATTACCGGAATCGCCGATCCATGGCTAAGCGCAGCCTCATAACAGGTACGGATCAGCGTAGTGGATACCAGCGGCCTCACCCCGTCATGTACAAACACCACGGCATGATCGCCCACTTGTCTTAACCCGTTCTTTACGGAATGAAACCTTGTTTCTCCGCCCTTTACCAATGTAACGTCCGGTTTCTCTTCAAAATGGGCCAGCACTTCTTCTGCCATATGGAAATGGGCTTCCGGTAATACCAGCACTATGCGCATATCTTTAAAGGAGGCGGCAAAAGCGGCAATAGTATGGTACAGAACAGGCTTTCCGGCCAGGTCCAGGAATTGTTTGGGGATAGCGCTCTGCATACGTGAACCGGAGCCTCCGGCAACTATGATGGCTACTTTATTACGCTGTTCCATGGGAATATTGATGCTATTGCAATATAAAAACAAAAAAAAATCCCACCGGCATAAAGCAGATGGGAATTTTTAAAACTGAGTTTTTATCAGAGTATCAGCATGGCATCACCATAGCTGAAGAAACGATATTTCTCTTTGATCGCCTGTTGGTAAGCTTCCATCACCAGATCATAACCGGCAAAGGCACAGGTCATAATCAGCAGACTTGTCTTAGGCAGGTGGAAGTTGGTTACCAGGGCATTAGGAATAGCGAAATCATAAGGAGGATGGATGAAGGTGTTTGTCCAGCCTTCAGCAGCTTTCAGATGATTTTGCGCAGTTACGGAAGATTCTACGGCACGTACGGAAGTAGTACCGATAGCGCAGATTTTGCGGTTTTCTTCTTTCGCTTTGTTGACGATTTTAACCGCATGCTCGTCGATGTGGAAGTACTCAGCATCCATTTTGTGTTTGCTCAGGTCTTCTACTTCAATCGGGCGGAAAGTACCTAAACCGGTATGCAGCGTTACTTCAGCAAATTTAACACCTTTGATTTCCAGGCGTTTGATCAGCTCGCGACTGAAGTGCAAACCAGCAGTTGGTGCAGCAACAGCGCCTTCGTATTTAGCATAAACAGTCTGATAACGCTCCTTATCTTCTTCTTCAGGCTTACGTTTGATGTATTTAGGCAGCGGCGTTTCACCGAGGGTGTCCAGTACTGCTTTGAACTCATCATCATTACCTTCAAATAAGAAACGGATGGTACGACCTCTGGAGGTAGTGTTATCAATTACTTCTGCAACCAGTGATTCGTCGTCACCGAAATACAGTTTGTTACCCACACGGATTTTACGTGCCGGGTCAACGATTACATCCCATAAACGATTTTGCTTGTTCAGCTCACGCAGCAGGAAAACTTCAATCTTTGCGCCTGTTTTCTCTTTACGACCATAAAGGCGGGCAGGAAATACCTTTGTATTGTTCACAATCATTACATCCTTGTCGTTGAAGTAACCCAGGATGTCTTTGAATACTTTGTGCTCAATTTTACCGGTAGCACGGTGTACAACCATCAAACGTGATTCATCTCTTGTTTTAGAAGGATGCTGTGCAATGAGGTTTAAAGGAAGGTCGAATTTGAACTGTGATAGTTTCATATTACGGTATGAATAAATTTTTTTAAGTGCGCAAAAGTACGGATTTTTCTCTACTCTATCAAAAATTGAATATAATTATTTATAGTCAATAATTTACATATTATATCCCCTTGGGAATGGCATTAATCAGCTCCTGCGTATACGGGTGCTGCGGTTGCCGGTAAATACTGTCTGCATCCCCCATCTCTACCATCTTACCTTGCCGCATTACCAGCATATTATCGCTGATAAACCTTACCACCGACAAATCATGGGAAATAAAAATACAACTGAACCCGAATTCGGCTCTCAGGTTGATCAGCAGGTTCAATACCTGTGCCTGAATACTGACGTCCAGCGCTGCCACCGACTCATCGCAGATAATAAAGGCCGGATCTACGGCCAATGCCCGCGCTATCACCACCCGCTGGCGTTGTCCGCCGGAAAATTCATGGGGGTAACGATTAAAATGTTCCGCTGATAAATTAACCTTCTCCAATAACTCCATTGCCTTCTGACGCTGTTGCTTTTCATTACCATAAAGGCCATGTACCTGCATGGGCTCCATCAAAGCCCCGCCTATGGTCATTCTGGGGTTGAGCGATGAGTAAGGGTCCTGAAAGATCAGCTGGATATCCTTGCGCATATTCCGCATGGCGGCTGCCGATAAACTTCTGAGATCCTGTCCTTTATAAACAACAGATCCCCCGGTTGGTTCTATCAATCGTAATATGCTCCGGCCAAGCGTGGTTTTACCACAGCCGGATTCGCCTACCAGTCCCAGGGTTTCGCCTGTTTTCATGGAAAAGCTGACATCGTCCACCGCTTTCTTCCATTCCAGTACCTTGCCGGTAATACTCTTTTTCGCCGGAAACCAGGTTTGCAGGTGATGAACTTCCAGAATAGGCGAACGCTGTTCCAGCTCCGCTTTTCTGGCAACTATTGCCTCTGGCGTTAAGGTCAGCTTATTCAGTAATCCATTGATATTATCGTGTGTAACGTCGCTGCCCATAAAGTCCTTCACCACCGGCAGCCTGCTCAGGCGCCTGTTCAGTGGCGGCCTGCAGGCCAGCAGCCCTTTGGTATAGGGATGTGAGGGATGATGGAAAACATCGGCCACAGGCCCGTGTTCCACAATATTGCCTTTATACATCACCATTACCCGCGAGGCTATTTCGGCCACCACCCCCAGATCATGGGTGATAAAAAGCACGCTCATGTCCATCTGTACCTGCAGCTCTTTGAGGAGATGCAGGATGGCTTTCTGCACGGTAACATCCAACGCGGTAGTAGGCTCGTCGGCGATGAGCAGCTTAGGTTCGCAGGAAATAGCCATGGCAATCATGACACGTTGCTTCTGGCCGCCGGAAAGCTCATGTGGATAACTATCCATGATCCTGGCGGGGTCAGGGAGTTTTACCCGGGCAAATAATTCCCTGGCCTTTTCAGCTGCTTTTTCAGGAGAGATATTTTTATGTAGACGGATGGCTTCCGTTACCTGGTATCCGCAGGTGAGCAGCGGATTGAGGGAGGTCATAGGTTCCTGGAAGATCATGGCAATTTCATTGCCACGATAGGAACGCACGGCATCAGGAGAGAGCCGGAGAAGATTGACGGGCGCGGCATCTGCCGCATAATAATTGATTTGACCGTTTTCAATCCTGCCGGGCTCCTGTACCAGTTGCATTAAGGAGAGTGCAGTCACTGATTTACCAGATCCTGATTCTCCGACAACGCCTACAATCTCTCCTTTTCCAATGGTAAAGGAGATCTTGTTGACAGCTGTAGTAATATTGGTTGCTGACCTGAATACGACTTCCAGGTCCTTAATCTCTGCCCGCGTTGATTGCATAGCGGGAAGATACAACAAATCCTAGAAGCGAAGGTGTTTCACTGTCTGGTGACTTTCGATCAGCTTCTGCAGGGATTCGATACCGATTTTCAGGTGACGTTCTACGAATTTGCCGGTTACTTTCTTATCGCTTTCTTCTGTTTTCACACCTTCCGGGATCATTGGCTGGTCAGAAACGAGCAGCAGTGCACCGGTAGGAATTTTGTTGTAGAAACCAACGGAGAAGATAGTGGCAGTTTCCATATCAACGGCCATCGCACGGATTTTTTCGAGGTAGGCCTTGAATTCTGCATCATGTTCCCATACACGACGGTTAGTAGTGTAGCAGGTACCGGTCCAGTAGTCATGTCCGCTATCACGAATGGTAGTGGAAATAGCCTTCTGGAGGGCGAATGCAGGGAGTGCAGGCACTTCTGCCGGGAAGTAGTCGTTAGAGGTACCTTCGCCGCGGATAGCTGCGATAGGCAGGATCAGGTCACCGATCTGGTTCTTCTTTTTCAGTCCGCCACATTTTCCGAGGAATAACACAGCTTTAGGTTCTATGGCCGTAAGCAGGTCCATTACGGTTGCAGCACCCGGACTACCCATCCCGAAGTTGATGATGGTGATATCGCCTGCGGTAGCGCATTGCATTGGTTTTCCAATACCAACGATTTCGACGCCATTCCATTCGGCGAACATAGTAAGGTAATTGCTGAAATTCGTAAGGAGGATGTGGGTTCCGAAGTTCTCTAACTTTTCTCCTGTGTAGCGGGGCAGCCAATTAGCTACAATTTCTTCTTTTGTCTTCATAGCTTTTTGACAAGCAAATATAAGGCATTTCCGGGAGATTTCAGCGGAGGTGCCTCCGGCACTTTTTCTTTTCACGCAAAGCAGCATAAGGAGCAAAGCAGCATAAGACCTGCGTTTTGTTGTTTTTGAGGGTTTTAGGCAGATGAGTTTTGCAGATTATTTAACTTTGAGATAATAATTCCTGTAGATAGTGATAAACATAGTATTTCCTGAGCCGGATTTTAAGGTAATTAAAGAAGATGGTAAAACGTTGATATTTGACCGTTTCAGGAAGCGGTATGTAGTGCTGACACCGGAAGAATGGGTCAGACAGAATTTCCTGCAATACCTGGATAAGGTAATGAAATACCCTACTGCCCTTATTGCTATCGAAAAAGAAATCTACCTGGGAGAATTAAAAAAGCGCTTTGATATCGTGGTCTATAACCGGGAAATGACCCCCTGGATGCTGATCGAATGTAAGGAAATGGAAGTTCCCCTAACCCAGGCCACACTGGAGCAGGCTGTCAGGTATAATATGGTACTGCCGGTACAATACCTTACTATCACTAATGGCAACAATACTTATTGCTGCACGTATAACAAGGATCAGGCGCAATGGCAGTTTCTCCCTGAACTTCCCTCCTATCATATCTAAATAAGGCGGCATCTACCTAAAACAAACAACAAAACGCAACTTGTATAAACAACAAAACGCAGGTCTTATGCTGCTTTGCCCCTTATGCTGCTCTGCGTGAAAAAAAAGCGCCCCGGAAAAACGGAGCGCTTCTGCATAATATAATCTACTGTAATAATATCAAGGGAAGATACCCAGTTGCTCGTAGGCGGCGCCCACTTTATTGATCGCGCACACATAAGCAGCGGTACGCATATCATGGATCTGCGGGTTGTTGACCATAACGTCACGTACTTCGTGTAAAGCGGTGTGCATGGTTTCTTCCAGGCCAGAGTATACCAGGTCCACCTCATCAGCGCCATGGGCAATGAATTTCCTTTCTTTATCGGAAACTTTTTTGCCGGTCAGGTCTTCGATGGTCTGGAGAATGTGGATGTTCATATTTTCATCGAAGCGTTTGCCCAGACGTCCATAACGAACATGGCTAAGATTTTTCAGCCATTCGAAATAGGAAACGGTTACCCCGCCGGCGTTGAGGAACATATCCGGCACCACGATCACCCCTTTTTTATTGAGGATTTCGTCTGCTTCCGGTGTCAGCGGGCCGTTGGCAGCTTCACCGATGATCTTTGCCTTTACGTTGGGAGCGTTATGTTTGTCGATAACGTGTTCCAATGCAGCAGGGATCAGGATTTCGCAGTCCAGTTCGAGGCCGTCGGTATTTTTGTTGAGATTGGTAGAACCAGGGAAGTTATTGATAGAACCGGTTGCTTTTTTGTGTGCCAGTACATCATCCGGGTTGAGGCCATTTTCGTTGAAGATGGCGCCATCCCATTCGATGAGGCAGATTACTTTAGCACCTGCTTCATGGAAGTATTTGGCAGCGTGGTAACCTACGTTACCCATACCCTGCACAATGACTCTTTTACCTTCTATGCCGGTTGGGAGGCCGAGTCGGTCCATGTCTTCCTTGATATTACAGAGTTCGCGGAGGCCGTAGAATACCCCTAAGCCGGTAGCTTCTGTTCGACCGCGTACACCACCCTGGGAAACGGGTTTACCGGTTACACAACCGTAGCCATCAATTTCACCTGGGCGTAAACTCATGTAGGTATCGAGGATCCAGCTCATTTCGCGTTCGCCGGTACCATAGTCAGGAGCGGGAACATCTGTGCCCGGGCCAATAAAATTTTTCTTTACGAGTTCCGCAGTATAGCGGCGGGTGATGGATTCCAGCTGGAATGGGGTATAATTGCGGGGGTTGATTTTGATACCGCCTTTGGCGCCACCAAAAGGAACGTTAACAATGGCACATTTGTATGTCATCAGGGAAGCGAGTGCCATTACTTCATCCTGGTTTACCTCTTCACTGAAACGGATACCACCTTTACATGGCAGTTTGTGGTGAGAGTGCTGTACACGATAGGCTTCAATTACCTGAACGGAATCGCCGATCCTTACCGGGAACT
Source organism: Chitinophaga sp. Cy-1792 (assembly GCF_011752935.1). NCBI lineage: Bacteria > Pseudomonadati > Bacteroidota > Chitinophagia > Chitinophagales > Chitinophagaceae > Chitinophaga > Chitinophaga sp. Cy-1792. Next base: position 162,462 of record NZ_VWWO01000003.1, on the reverse strand, counting down.
TGATCTGGTAAACGGCATTGCAGGCTTTAATCTGCTCCAGGATACCCTTGTCCCATTTGGTGAATGCAGCTGCTTTGTCAAAGCTTCTTTCCACGCTGTGGAAAAAGCTATAATGCTGATCTTGCGGCATATTATATTGTTTTGGTATAACGATTAGATTTCTTACCACGTAAAGATTTCTATCCCTCTTCCCAGCTACCGGTTTTCCTGTAAGGGTAAAACCGGTAATAACACAATACCTATGAGATGATCATTATGACATGAAATAGCCTAATGATGCTGATCTCTGTCTTCCAGCCTGCTGATTTTCCTGTCGAGGTTAATCAGAAATAACACAATACCGATGAAGATGATTACTAAAACACCAACGATCACATAAATTTTACCATTGCTGCGGAATAATTCATTTACCGGTCCTGATTCTGTATTCTGTTGCTGTGCATTTGCCAGTAAGGAAAAAAGCAACAACATTACGGTCAGGCAGCGGGAAAAAATTCTGTGGATCATTTAAAAATATTTTTGAGCTCTAATTTCTTATATCTAACTACGAGTGTATAAATCCATACACTTAAAAGTATCCAGCCGATGATGGCAGGATAGAATACCATACGCATGTGGTTATCCGTGTCTTTGCTTGAAAAACCTGGCGTGCTGGCGCTTCCCGGGTGCAGTGAATCCACCATTTTAGGGATGATGTATGTCAGCGGGATGAGTAATGCAAAAGCGAAGATGTTAAAAACGGCTGAAATACGGGCACGTTTGTCCAGGTCGTGTATGGACAGGCGTAATACCAGGTAGGCCATGTAAATGAGCAGGGCGATGGCGGTGCACATTTGTTTCGGGTCGTTGGTAAGGGTGCCGCCCCAGGTATAGGTAGCCCAGAGTGTACCGGTCGCGAAACCGAGGATGCCAAAGAGGATACCTACATTGGCAGCAGTAGAGGCCAGTACATCTTTTTTCAGATCAAATCCGGAGAGATATCTCAGAGAATTGACAACGGAGATTGTAAACATGGTATACATGCACATCCACATCGGTACATGAAAAAACAGTCCCCTGGATGATTGTCCGTTAGTTCCTATGATTGGTATTTCGATAGTGAACCCGGCGATAATTACATATAAAAGAAGCAGTATCGCCAATGCTTTCCACCAATGTCTGGCCATTTTTTTCGCAGCTATATTCCGGGGCAAACCTACACGTTTTAAACCTAATCACAAAGATTTTGCGGGATTTTAAGTTTATCAAACATCCCTGAAATCTCATTAATTTTTGTTTATATAAGTCCCCTTCTTTTTTGATAAATCGTTGTTAGTCTTTCCACAAATACGGGAAGAGTATCATGGACAGGGCAATTACCAGCAGGTCCATACCACCGAGCAGCAGGAACGTCTTGGGGAGGTCCGGCTGGTATACGGTCAGGAAGGCCGACAGGGAAATATTTGCCAGGAGCATGAGTACCGGCAGAATGAGGGGAAATCCCATCACTGCCATCAGGGCGGCGCTGTGGTTTGCCTGGGCCGCAATGGCCGCCAGCATAGTAAACAACAGCGACAGGCTGATGCCTCCCAGTAATACCACTCCTACAAAGTACCATGCGTTGGTGATAGGGTTGCCCAGCAGCATAATGCTGCAGCCCAGCGCTATCAGGCTCATCACAGTCATGAGGATAATATTATATATAAGCTTGGCTACAATAAAATATCTGGGATGTACCAGGCTATAGAAATACAGCAAGCGCCCTTTACTCTCCTGCATGAAGCTTTTGGCCACCGCATTTACCGCCACGAATAGCTGTATCACCCAGAAAAGAGCATTCCAGAGCTTTTCGTCCGGCTTGCCCATCATCAGGTTAATAACAAAAACAGTGGATACGATATAAAGCAGGACCCCATAAAAGGCATATTGCTGGCGGAGTTCCAGCAACAGGTCTTTTCTGACAAGCGTCAGCGTCTGTTGAATCGGATTATTTTTCTTCATGATCAGGCGCAAAGATAGCTAATCGGGGCTGGTTTTAAAGGGCAGAAAAGGGAAATACAATGGCTGGTTGCTCCTGATTTATTATCTTGCTGCAACGTTTATCTGCCAGCGAAAACCAAAACTTAAAATATTTTTCGGATGAGGCCGTCTATATATGGCCAGCATCACTGATCCATGAGAACGAAAAGCGTAAGATAGATGAGTACGGCCCTGGCTGCGCACGCACGGCAGCAGGAACAATTAGCTTTACAACAACAAGCAGTTTCCTGTTTTCCACCAGAAAAGCCCGGAAAAACCGAAGACATTAAGATAATATTAATAAATATGTTAAGGTAAGTTAAAGTTCTTCCGTAAAACCGGGAATCTTTTACCTTTGCGACACTTTTTTATATGATACGCAGACTCATACTCAACATTATTGATTTCTTTCATAAGCCATTCAGCGGTATTATCCCCAAGCAAACGTTCCGTTATCTGGCGTGTGGCGGTGGAAATACCTTGATGGATATTGTCCTGTATTTCATATCCTACAATTATATCCTGCATAAGGAACCCGTTCACGTATTATTCATTCCGATGGCGGCCCATATAGCGGCGATATTCATGGCCATGGCTATTACTTTCCCTACTGGTTTTCTGCTGAGTAAATATGTTGTTTTCTCAGAATCTAACCTTCAGGGACGTACGCAGCTGATCAGGTATTTTATGCTGGTAGGGGTTTGCCTGGTATTGAATTATGTGTTTATGAAGTTTTTTGTAGATGTCCTGCACCTGTTTCCGACAGTGGGCAAGATCTGCACAACGGCATTAGTAGTTACTTTCAGCTATCTTACCCAGAAGAAGTTTACATTCAAGGTTAAACAAACGGCGGTGGAAGCTTCTTCCATTACCACTACTATACCAGTAGAGGCTGACTAAAAAATACTGTTGAGGATTTTCCAGTCAGCCTGTCTGATTATTTTCTTTCGTAATAACAATGGCGGCATCTTGGCTCGTAGGAGTCTTTTTCACCGAGCAGTAATGTTTCGGTGCTGGCGGCTTTACGGTAAGAGAAATTGGCGATATGGCCACATTTCACGCAGATGGCGTGCAACTTGGTAGAATATTCTGCTTTGGCCAGCAGTGCTGGTATTGGCCCGAATGGACGGGCGCTGAAATCCATATCCAGTCCGGCCACAATAACCCTGATTCCTCTTAATGCCAGCTGGTCGCAGACATTCGGCAATTCTTCATCAAAAAACTGTGCTTCATCGATGCCTACGACATCCACTTCCTGCGCCAGTAATAATATCTGTTGGGAATTTTCAATGGGTGTAGAAACGATCATATTTTCGTCGTGGGAGATGATGTTATTTTCATCGTAACGCGTATCCACGGCTGGTTTGAATATCTCCACTTTCAGGTTGGCTATCCGTGCACGTTTCAGTCGGCGGATCAGCTCTTCCGTTTTACCAGAAAACATAGAGCCGCAAATTACTTCGATCCAGCCCCTCCGTCCTCCTGCAAGAGAAGGTTCAATAAACATAATGTACTATTTTGATTATTAATTAATTAAAATACTATAATTTTAGTGAAATAATTATCTATTACTCACCGTTAACAATTAAGGCATGGAAAAAATATATGCATTAATTGAGAAACTACAGGAACTAAGATATTCCGGCGCTGACCTGCAAACGATTTCGTACTACGTACAAATGTTGCAGGCAGAGGTATTGCATGCACGTAACAGGCAGCATCAGCAACAGGCCCAGCAACAGGTCCAGTCTGCATTGGGGCAGATTGCAGTGATCATGCCGGCGAGACATGAACCGTTGGTGACTGTCCCGGAACCAGCGGTGCAAACTACGACATCTTTACCAAATAAACCGGAACTAACGGAAACGAATATGCCGTTTAAGGAGATGCCGGTAGTTTCTTTGGAGGAGCCAAAAGTGACGGAACCACTTGCTGTGCCTCAATCTACAGTTAATAACATACATCAGCCCGAGCCTGTGATCAGTGCTCCGCAGCAATATGTACCGCAACCGCTGATACCGGAAGCGCCGAAAGAAGAACCGGTCAGTCAGCCGCTCTACCAGGAGCCGCCTGTACAACCGTTTACACCGGTGGCAGCACCGGCAGCTCCAAAATTCCAGGAGCCAGCCCCTGTTCCGGCGCCGGCAGCACCGATGCCTGCACCTGCACCTATTCAGGAGCCCTTATTCCATCAGCCGGCAGCTGCCGCACCTAAGCCTGTACAGGAAAAACCGCAACCGGCCACCCTCTTCGACGCAGTGGAGCCCAATACAGCTCCAATACAACCGGAGGTGAAAAGCCAGGTTACCAGCCAGGCTGGCACTTCCCTGAACGAACGGCTCGCCGCCCAGCAAATGGAACTAGGACAGAAACTGGGACAGCAAAGGATCTCGGATATTCGCAACGCAATAGGTATCAACGATAAGTACCAGTTCATACAGGAACTGTTTCACGGCGATAATATAATGTATGAGCGTTCCCTGAAAACGCTGAACGACTTCCACTCCTTACAGGAAGCCGATTTATGGATACAACGAGAAATTAAAATTATTCATGGATGGCAGGACGAGCATCCGCTGGTACAGCAGTTTTACACTGTTCTTAAAAAACGTTTCTCCTGAATATAAGCTAGTATTTTCCCGGTAGCACCTGTATTGGCAGCAACATACCCACCCGCGATGGTGGCTTGTTTTTCGTATGCCTCCTGATTGGTAAGCAGGTGCTCCGTGAATTGCAGCAGTTCCTGCTCATTGCTGATCACTGTGGCGCCTCCGGCTTCCACCATCTCCACTGCTTCAAAGTATTTCTCATATACCGGCCCAATGGCTACCGGCTTACTGTAAACCGCCGGCTCCAGTATATTATGGATGCCACCTTTTGCCAGTCCCCCACCCACATAGGCGAGCGTAGCATATCTGTAGAGGGTTGTCAGCATACCTATATTATCCACAATCAGTACATCCGCTTCCTGCCATTGCCCTTTGAGGGAGGAATACCTGACAGCATCCGGAAACAGCGTCATTACAGATTGAATATGCTGCTCATGAATTTCGTGCGGGGCGATGATCAGTTTAAGGGGCTGTCCCTGTTGTTTCCACCAGGCAGCCAGCATTTTTTCATCTTCCGGCCAGGTACTTCCGGCCATCATTACCTGCTTTCCGGCGATAAACTTTTCTACTAACGGCAGCTGATTATTCTCCTGCAGGAGTGCGGAAACCCTGTCGAAGCGGGTATCGCCACTAACGGAAGCCTGTTGAATGCCGATTTGGTGGAGCAGGTCCAGGGAGCTTTTATTCTGCACAAAGAGGTGGGTAAACTGTTGCAATGCTTTTCTGAATTGGCCACCATAACCTTTAAAAAATACCTGTTTTTCTCTAAAAATCCCCGAAATCAGCAAATTCGGGATATTTCTCTGGTGGATTTCCGAGAGGAAATGGAGCCAGAATTCGTATTTAATAAAGATGACCAGTTGTGGGTTGGTAAGGTCGAGGAATTTAGCCGCATTCTGGCGGGTATCCAGGGGTAGGTAACAGATATAATCGGCTCCCGGGTAATTTTTCCTGACCTCATATCCGGATGGGGAGAAAAAAGTTAACAAAATTTTATGGTCGGGGTATTGGTGACGGATTGCCTCCAGGACGGGCCTTCCTTGTTCAAATTCGCCCAGGGAAGCTGCGTGTACCCAAACCAGGGGGGATTGTTGGAGCTGTTGTGCCGCCAGCTGCTCTGCCCAGTGTTTACGGCCATTCAGCCAGCGTTTCGCTTTTATTTTTCCCATAAGGGCGGCCAGATTGACACCTGCCTGGTAAAGTCTGATAGAAAAGTTATATATAAAACTGGCAATCATAATTTGTCTGTGTAATTTTACTCCTTCATCCGGAGGTACAAATGTACGTCCTCCCCATGCTCAATTTTTGTAAATTTGCACACTTTAAATAAAATAAAAATATACATAGCATATGGTTCCTATTCAGATGGTAGATTTGAAACGCCAGTACAACAAGATTAAACCACAGGTTGATGCAGCCATCCAGGAAGTGTTGGAAAGTTCTGCTTTTATCAATGGCGGCGCGGTACAGAAATTTAGCGCCGAACTGCAGGAGTACTTACAGATAAAGCATGTGATTCCATGTGCAAATGGTACCGATGCGTTACAGATTGCTATGATGGCCCTTGGGCTGGAACCAGGAGATGAAGTGATCACTCCTTCTTTCACCTTTATTGCGACAGCGGAAGTAATTGCATTGCTTCGTCTGAAGCCGGTTTTTGTGGACATTGATCCTAAGACTTATTGCCTGGACGTTAACCAGATTGAGAAGGCGATTACGCCAAAAACAAAAGCGATCGTTCCGGTTCACCTGTATGGCCATGTAGCTGATATGGAGCCGATGATGAAAATCGCGGAAAAGCATAACCTGTATGTAATTGAAGATAATGCGCAAGCCATTGGTGCTGATTATACCTACAGCGATGGCACTAAAAAGAAAGCGGGTACTATTGGTCATATTGGCTGTACTTCTTTCTTCCCTTCTAAAAACCTGGGTTGCTATGGTGATGGCGGTGCTATCTTCACCAATGATGATGCTATTGCGGATAAGATTAAAATGGTGGCAAACCACGGCCAGTCTGCCCGTTACTACCATGATGTAGTGGGTGTAAACTCCCGTTTAGACACTGTTCAGGCGGCAGTATTGCGCATTAAACTGCCTTTACTGGATGAGTATGTTCAGGCAAGACGTGCAGTAGCAGATGCCTATGATGCTGCTTTTGCTGATTGTCCACAGATTGTTACGCCATTCCGCGCAGCTAACAGCTACCATGTGTTCCACCAGTATACTTTACAACTGGAGGGTGCCGACAGAAATGAGCTGCAGAAATTCCTGGCAGAGAAGCAGGTACCTGCTATGATTTACTACCCTGTACCGGCGCATCGTCAGAAAATGTTTGAATCTTTTGGCGGCACTGCATTTGATTTACCAGTAACCGATAGTCTCACCCACAAGGTGATTTCCTTACCGATACACACTGAAATGGATCCTGATCAACTGGATTACATCATTCAATCAGTAAAATCATTTCTAAATCAAAACCCCGCATGAAGATTACAGTAGTAGGTACCGGTTACGTTGGACTCGTAACCGGTACCTGTTTTGCAGAAACAGGAAACGAGGTAACCTGCGTAGACATCGATGCCAACAAAGTAAAGAAATTATCCTCCGGCCAGATTACCATTTATGAGCCGGGACTGGAGAAGCTTTTTGAAAGGAATTTAAAGGAAGATCGTCTGCATTTTACTACCAGTCTGGAAGAAGGCATTAAAGATGCACAGGTAATTTTCCTGGCGCTGCCTACGCCTCCAGGTGCTGATGGTGCTGCCGACCTGTCGTTTGTACTGGGTGTTGCAGATCAGCTGGGTAAGCTGCTGCAGGACTACAAGGTAATTGTAGACAAGAGTACTGTTCCTGTTGGTACAGCTGCCAGGGTAACGGCTGCGATTGCACGCAATGCAAGCGTTCCGTTTGATGTTGTTTCCAATCCAGAGTTTTTGAGAGAAGGTGTAGCGGTAGATGACTTCATGAAGCCTGACCGTGTGGTAATTGGTACTAATTCAGACAGGGCCCGTAAGATCATGGGCGAGTTGTATGCACCATTTGTAAGACAGGGAAATCCTGTTTTGTATATGGATGAGAACTCCGCAGAGCTGACTAAGTATGCCGCCAATTCCTTCCTGGCTACTAAGATTTCTTTCATGAATGAAATTGCCATTCTTTGTGAGAAATTAGGTGCAGACGTGGATATGGTGCGTCGTGGTATCGGCAGCGATGACCGTATCGGTAAGCGTTTCCTTTTCCCGGGCATCGGTTATGGAGGCAGTTGTTTCCCTAAAGATGTACAGGCATTGGTAAAATCTTCCGAAGATGCGGATTACAACTTCAGGATACTGAATGCCGTTATGGAGGTGAATACAGATCAGAAATTATTCCTGATCCCTAAGATCAAAGCCTACTTCAATGGTGATCTGAAAGGAAAGCATTTTGCTTTGTGGGGACTGGCATTTAAGCCAAATACAGATGATATCAGGGAAGCGCCGGCATTATACATGATAGAAGCCTTACTGGAGGCGGGAGCTACAGTAACCGTTTTTGATCCGGAGGCGATGAATAATGTGAAGCAGCTGCTGGGAGATAAAATTTCCTATGCAGAGCATCAGTATACCTGTCTGGAGAATGCAGATGCATTGCTTATTGCGACAGAGTGGAGTGTTTTCAGGACACCTGATTTCAACAAGATATCAGCCGCACTGAAAAACAAAGCCATTTTTGATGGCAGAAACCTTTTTGAAGTAAGCCGTATGAGTGAATTGGGATATCATTATGAGAGTGTGGGCCGTACTCCTGTCTTATCTTAACGCTTTATACATAATATGGAGAAAAAAAGAATCCTGATAGCCGGCGGCGCCGGCTTCCTGGGCTCACATTTATGTGATCGCTTTATACAGGAAGGTTATCATGTTATTGCCATGGATAACCTGCTGACAGGAAATATCAGAAACATTGAGCATTTGTTCCCCTTACCAAACTTCGAGTACTATCATCATGATGTTACGAAGTTTGTACACGTTCCGGGAAAACTGGATTACATTCTGCACTTTGCATCCCCAGCCAGCCCCATTGACTATCTGAAGATGCCTATTCAGACCTTGAAAGTAGGGTCGCTGGGTACACACAATTTACTTGGACTGGCAAAAGAAAAAAATGCGCGGATACTGGTAGCCTCTACTTCTGAGGTATATGGTGATCCAACGGTACATCCCCAGCCCGAAGAGTATTGGGGCAACGTGAATCCGGTAGGTCCGCGGGGAGTATACGATGAAGCAAAGCGGTTCCTGGAATCTATTACCATGGCCTATCACAATTTCCATGGAGTAGACACCCGTATCGTACGCATTTTCAACACTTACGGGCCCAGGATGCGCCTTAACGATGGTCGTGCCCTGCCCGCATTTATGAGTCAGGCCCTGAACGGGGAAGACCTGACCGTATTCGGTGATGGCAGTCAGACAAGGTCTTTCTGTTATGTAGATGACCTGATAGATGGTATTTACCGTTTATTGCTTTCTGATTATCATTTACCGGTAAATATTGGTAACCCGGAAGAAATTACCCTCAACCAGTTTGCAACAGAAGTGCTTACTTTAACAGGTGCAAAACAAAAAATCGTTTACCTTCCACTGCCGAAAGATGACCCTAAACAGCGTCAGCCGGATATTACCAAGGCCAGAACACTCCTTGGATGGGCTCCAAAAGTAGGCAGGGAGAAAGGGTTAAAGATCACTTTTGACTATTTTAAACAAGCATTATCACAATAAAAAAACATAGATTTTAATAAACATGAAGCGGAAACTCTTAATTACCGGCGGTGCAGGATTCATTGGATCTCATGTTGTTCGGTTATTTGTGAACAAATATCCAGATTATCAGATTGTTAACCTGGATGCACTAACCTATGCCGGCAATCTGGAAAACCTGTCCGACATTAAAGATCAACCTAATTATATCTTTGAAAAAGGAGATATTACAGACGAAGCTTTTATTGATCAATTATTCCAGCAATACCAGTTTGATGGTGTAATTCATCTGGCAGCAGAAAGTCATGTAGACAGATCTATTATGGACCCGCTTGCATTTATTAAAACCAATGTACTGGGTACCGCAGTATTACTGAACATTGCCCGTAAATACTGGAAGGGAAATGAAGCCGGTAAACTGTTTTACCATGTATCTACCGATGAAGTATATGGTTCACTGGGAGAAGAAGGCCTGTTCCATGAGACAACACCTTACGATCCAAGATCCCCGTATTCTGCATCAAAAGCCAGCTCAGACCATTTTGTGATGGCCTACTACCATACTTACCATCTTCCTGCGATTATATCCAATTGCTCTAATAACTATGGTTCTCATCATTTCCCTGAAAAGCTGATACCACTGGCCATTCACAATATCAAAAACAACAAACCGGTTCCTGTGTACGGAAAAGGTGAAAATGTACGTGACTGGTTATACGTAAATGACCATGCCCGTGCCATCGACACTATTTTCCATAACGGTAAAACCGGTGAAACCTACAATATTGGCGGCTTCAACGAGTGGAAGAATATTGATCTGATCCACTTACTCTGCGATATCATGGATAAAAAATTAGGCCGTCCTCAGGGAACATCAGCGCAGCTGATCACCTTCGTAAAAGACCGTGCCGGCCATGATTTACGTTATGCCATCGATGCCACCAAACTGAACAAAGAGCTTGGATGGGAACCATCCCTGCAATTTGAAGAGGGACTGGAAAAAACAGTAGAGTGGTACCTTTCCAATGAAGAATGGCTGGATAATGTAACCAGCGGCAACTATCAACAATACTATAACGAGCAATACCAGAAAAGATAATCAACTATATGCCCTTTAAAGAAACTCATATTCCAGACCTGTTAGTATTTGAACCCGTTGTACATGGCGATCATCGCGGATACTTTTTCGAAAGTTATAATGCCAATACATTTAGTGCAGCAGGTGTAAACTATTCATTTGTACAGGATAACCAGGCCAGAAGCACCTATGGTGTATTACGCGGATTGCATTACCAGCTGGAGCCATATGCGCAAACCAAACTGGTGAGAGTACTCGAAGGCCGTATCATTGATGTGGCAGTAGATATCCGCACCGGCTCTCCTACCTACGGACAATCATTTGCTATTGAACTCAGTGCAGAAAACAAACTGCAATTGCTCGTTCCTAAAGGATTTGCACATGGTTACGCCGTTATCAGCGAGACAGCCGAAGTAATGTATAAGTGCGATAACTTCTATCATAAAGCCAGCGAAGGAGGAATTATCTTTAATGATCCGGCGTTGAAAATTGACTGGGGCATCGATCTTAAAGATGCCGTGGTTTCTGAAAAAGACCTGGTATTGCCTAAACTGGCAGACATCTCCCACAACTTTGTTTATAATCGCTAATAATTGATATGAAAAATATTCTTGTTACCGGTGCACATGGACAATTAGGTCAGTCGCTGAAGAAAATTGCCGGTGAGTTTCCTGAACTCAACCTGCTCTATACAGATTACGAAGAGTTGGATATCACCAGTGGTACTGCCTTACAACAATATTTTACCGATAACCAGGTTGACTACTGTATTAACTGTGCCGCCTATACGGCAGTAGATAAAGCAGAAAGCGACGAGGACAAAGCTTATATGCTCAACTTCCAGGGCCCGCTGGCACTGGCAGAAGTTTGTACTGCACACAATGCGGTACTGGTGCAGATTTCCACTGACTATGTTTTCAGCGGAAAACAAAATGTACCTTATCGCGAAAGTGATGAAGTAGATCCACAGAGCGTATATGGCAGTTCCAAAATGCGCGGAGAAGCAGCTGTAACAGGTACAGATCCGAAACACATCATCGTTCGTACTGCGTGGCTGTATTCCGAATTTGCGGTGAACTTTGCCAAACGCATGAAAGAGCTGATGGCAGAAAGACCGGAACTCAATGTGGTATTCGATCAGGCTGGCACTCCTACCTATGCGTGCGACCTGGCGAAAGTATTACTGCAGATGGTTCAACGCGTGGCTGAAGCTCCTGAACAACAGTTTGGCGGTGTATACCACTACAGCAACGAAGGCGTAACCAGCTGGTACGATTTCGCAGTGGCTATTAAAGAGCTGACCGGTGCTACTACAGTAGTAAACCCGATCACTTCCGACAAATACCCTACGCCGGCTCAAAGGCCAGCCTACAGTGTATTTAACAAAGAAAAAATCAGGGCAACCTTTGGCATTACTATTCCTTACTGGCGCGACAGCCTGAAGGAATGTTTAAGCTTCCTGTAAGATGATTATAAAAGAAAAATCCCGTGTCTACTGAATAGACACGGGATTTTTCTTTTATGCCGTTAGATTATTTCTTTACATATTCGGTAGTACCATCCTCATCGCTGATAGTCAGTATACCATTTTCGAGTTTCGCGTCGTATTCTCCTACATAAAAGGCGTTAGCATCTACGGCCATCAAGTCTCCAATCATATAGAATTTTTTAGTGGTTGGGTTATAATACCAGCCTAGTACATCACTACCTGCACTGACATGACTCTCGTAATTACGGGAACTGCAGGTATTATTATCACTCAGAATATCTAATGAAGCGCTGGCAACAGACTTTCCGCTACCATCAGCGTTGAGTTGTATATATTGCTCATTCATTATCCAGCGGGTGGTTGCTATTTTGGTAGCACCGGCAACTGTTGAATCAGAAGTATAGGTAAGTTTATTATTCTTGCAGATGTAGAAGCTATTGCTATAAACATAAACAAATGGATTCACCCAATCGCCCATTGTATTGGTGTAATGGTTTACATCTCTATGTCTTGATACAGACCACTTTCCACTGAGGGCTTTGTTTTCAGCGCTGGCAGCAGTATTGAAAAGGTTTGCACTTACCGTAATGCTTTTACTGGCATTACCAGCTTTATCATAAACGGATATCAGGACTTTCACGACACCAGTAGCTACATCAGCAGGCACTTTGATTGCGACTATAGAATCGTTACCGTTACCATAAATACTACGGCCCAATAATGTTTTTTGGTTAGCGGTACGGCCGTTCGTAGTTCTGCTGAAATCAACTTTGAAGTAGGAGTCTGCACCCTGGAACTGTACATAAGCACCAGTTATTTCGCCGCTGGTGAGTGTCAGTGGAATGATCAGGTAACGTCCTGCAATAGCACTGTATGTATCCTCAGCAATTGTTGAAGACAATACCGGGGTGCCGGTAGCAGCAGAAGCAGCAGGCAGTGCTCCTTTTACAATTGTACCATGGCTGGCTACAGAAGCAGTTGTTAATGCTGATGCATTGTAGATTTTAGTACCGGGGGCTGTAGAGTCAGTAGGGGCTACAGGAACAGTTGTTTTATCATCATCTTTTTTAGAGCAGGCCACGAACATTACAGACAAAGCGGCTCCGATTAACATGAACTTTTTCATAGGATGAATTAATAATTCGAGAATATAGTTAATAATAAATTTGCGGGGCAAATTTACATAGTAAATTTTATCATAATAGATAATTAAATATTCTAGAAAAGTTTACATACGTAAAACGAAAAAATGTAGCACTACGCAGATAGGTGTATGTTTCAAGATATAATATATAAGAAAAATCCCGTGTCTACTCAATAGACACGGGATTTTTTATGCGTATGTTTTTATATTATTTCTTTTCGAGTTCGGTAATATCACCTCCTTCACCGGTAATAATCAGTTTACCATTTTCCACTTTCGCATCGTATACTTCTACGGAGAAGTCTTTAGTGTCATATATGATCACATCACTGATAATATATAATTTTTTAGTGGTCGCATTATAATACCAGCCCAGTGCCTCATTACCAGTGTCGTTACTAGCTTCATAATTGCGGGAACTGCAGGTATTATCAGCTTTCAGCACGTATAATGAATCGCTGTAAACATGTTTTCCACTACCGTCGGCGTTGAGTTGGGTATATTCCTCATTCGTTTTCCAGTTGCTTCTCATTATTTTGACAGCACCGGTAACTGTTGAATCATCGGTCTCAGAAAGTTTGCCATTAATGCAGGTGTAGAAGCCGTAGCGATAATGATTAACATACGGATATTCCCAATCGAAAGGTAAATTGGTATATTTATCTATATATTGAGTTCTTACCAGAGACCACTTACCACTGAGTGCTTTGCTATCTGCGCTGCTGGCTGTATTGAAGACGTTTGCATTTACCGTGATGCTTTTGCTGGCATTACCTGCTTTATCATAAACGGAAATCAGCACTTTCAATGTACTGGTAGGTAGATCAGCTGGCATTTTGATCACAACTGCAGAATCCCTGCCGTCGCCATAGATATCGCGGCCAAATACTGGTCTTGGGTTAGCCACACGGCCGTTTGTTTTGCTGCTGAAATCAACTTTGAAGTAAGCGTCTGCACCCTGGAATTGTACATAAGCACCTGTTATCTGGCCGCTGGTGAGTGTCAGCGGAATTATCAGGTAACGTCCTGCAATAGCACTGTAGGTATCCTCAGCAATTGTTGAAGACAATACCGGGGTGCCGGTAGCAGCAGAAGCCGCTGGCAGGGCTCCTTTTACAATTGTACCACGGCTGGCTACAGAAGCGGCAGTTAAAGCTGATGCATCGTAGGTTTTAGTGGCGGGGAGCGTGTCAGTAGGAACTGTAGGATCAATAGGACCTGTGGGTTTGTCACTATCTTTTTTCGAGCACGCAAAAAATACCACAGACAAAGCGGCTCCGATTAACATGTACTTTTTCATAGGTTGAATTAATAATTCAAAAATGTAGTTAACAATGATTTCGCGAGGCAAATTTACATAGTAAATATTAACATAATAAATAATTTAATATTCTAGAAAAGTTTACATATGATTTTAAAACATAAAAAACTAAGTGTAACTACGTAAAACGAAATAGTATCACAAGGCTCGCTATAATTCTGTAGGTTTGCAACATTGAAAAATATATCAAGAAAATCATGAATCTGATAGAAGAACTACGCTGGCGGGGTATGCTTCAGGATATGATGCCTGGCACTGAAGAGCAACTGCAAAAGGAAATGACCACTGCCTATATTGGTTTTGATCCTACTGCGGAATCGTTGCACATCGGCAGCCTGGTACCTATTCTTTTGCTCGTACACCTGCAAAAGGCAGGACACAAGCCACTGGCTTTAGTAGGCGGAGCTACAGGCATGGTAGGAGATCCATCTTTTAAAGCAGAAGAAAGGAAGATGCTGGACCTCGAAACACTGGCAAAAAATGTTGCCGGTATCAAAGCCCAGCTCGAACGCTTCCTCGACTTCGATCCTGCCAAACCTAATGCGGCGGAAATGGTGAATAACTTTGACTGGTTTCAAAATATCACCTTCCTCGACTTCATCCGCGACACTGGTAAACACATCACCGTCAATTATATGATGGCGAAAGACTCTGTAAAAAAGAGAATTGAAGGAGACAATGGTATGTCCTTCACAGAATTTACCTATCAGCTGATTCAGGGATACGATTTCTATCATCTATATACTGCCAAAAACTGCAAACTGCAGATGGGTGGCTCAGACCAGTGGGGTAACATCGTTACCGGCACTGAACTGGTGCGCCGTAAAGCCGGCGGAGAAGCCTTTGCATTTACCTGTCCGCTGATCAAAAAAGCAGATGGTACCAAATTCGGTAAAACAGAATCAGGAACTGTATGGCTGGATGCTAAACGCACCTCCCCTTACCAGTTCTACCAGTTCTGGCTGAATACGACCGATGTGGATGCAGAAAGCTATATCAGAATATTCACCTTCCTGCCACAGGCTGAAGTAGAAGAACTGATTGCACAGCACCGCGAAAACCCAGGACAACGCAGCCTTCAGAAGCGCCTGGCACAGGAAGTAACGACCTTCATTCACGGTGAAAAAGAGTATGAATTTGCGGTAAAGGCATCTGAGCTGCTTTTTAGAAATGATACTGCCGAATTACTGGTGGAAATGAATGAAGAGCAGCTCCTCGATGTACTTGCTGGTGTTCCACAGGTTGAAGTTCCAAAATCTGATCTGGAAGCCGGTAAAGATATTGTTTCACTGCTGGCAGAAACAGGGATCTTCCCTAGTAAAGGCGAAGCCCGCAAAATGGTGCAGGGTGGCGGCGTTAGCATGAACAAAAATAAAATCGACGGCATTGAAACAGTGATAAACACTACTGCACTGCTGCGTGATAAATATATTCTCTTCCAGAAAGGAAAAAGAAATTATTATCTGCTGAAAGCGATTTAATTGCTTTATGCTTGAATGAAAACAGGCTGTTTCTACCGGGTAGAGACAGCCTGTTTTTTGTTTATCAGCGTTTAATTTTTTGCAACTGATCAGTATGATGGTTCCGCGCTGCGCGCAGTAAGGAAATATTATTTACCAGTATACTCTTTTAAACCATATTTCTTTTCATACTTCCTGTACAACTGCTTCTGCTTATTATCCAGGTTGATTTCCCTGCCCTGGATAAATGCATGCGTGATCACACTGGAACGCATGTCGAGCATATCGCCGTTGCTTACTGCGATGTTTGCATCCTTACCATTTTCCAGTGTACCTGTCTGCTGATCGATACCCAGAATTTTAGCCGCATTAATCGTTACCGCTGCCAGTGCTTCTTCTTTAGAAAGGCCGTAAGTAGCGGCTGTACCGGCTTCGAAGCCCAGGTTACGTTGCTGCCAGAATCCTTCGTTGCTCAGGCAATACAGCACGCCTGCCTTTTGCAGCACCGCTGCTGTTTTGTAAGGCTGGTCCACATCATCATCCTGCATGATAGGCAGACTGTGTGGCTGATTCAGGATAACAGCGATGTTGTTGCTTTTCAGGATGTCGGTCATACGCCATGCATCTGATCCGCCAACAATTACCACATCGATATTGAATTCTTTCGCGAAATTAACTGCTACCAGCATTTCCTTTTCCAGATCTGCATGTACAAAGAGTTTCTGCTCTTTGTTGAACAATCTGCGCATCGCTTCATATTTCAGGTTTGTTGCTTCATGTTTGCTTTCTGCCAGGTAGGCTTTGGCTTCACGGAAAAAGCTACGCACGCTTTCAATTTTAGCGAATGCATTTTTCAGTGGATCATTGGAGGCATCACCGATAGACAGCAAGCGTGGCACATAGAAATGCAATGCATTATCTGCTTTGTAAGCAGCATCTTCCCAGTTCCAGGCGTCCAGCTGCACAACAGAAGAAGTACCGCTGATGATACCACCTTCAGGTGTTACACAAGCCAGCAGTATACCGTTGGAACGGAGGGTGTTGATTACTTTTGAGTCAGTGTTGTATGCAATCAGGGAGCGTACACTTGGGTTGATCTCCCCTACTTCGCGTTCATCACGGGTAGCGCGTACACTCTCGAATTCCACCAGGCCCAGGTTGGTTGCCGGCGCGATCACACCCGGATATACATGCTGTCCTTTCAAATCGAGTACAGTAGCATCTCCCGAAGGGGTAATATTGGCGCCTACTGCGGTGATCTTTCCTTTAACAAATGCAATGGTACCGTTACTGATCACCTGTCCGTTCCCTACGTGGATAACGGCATTGGTGAGGTATACTGCTTTCTCCTGTGCCGGCGCCGGAGAAACGGTTTCCTGCGCCCTGAGCTGGCCTAAACTGCCTAACAGTGCCGCAGCAAATAATATATAATGTTTCTTCATTTTTGTTTTTTTAGAGAGCTGATGATTGAATTACATCATGTTGATGACCACCTTGTAAGTCTTCACAGTGGTACATTTCATCAGGATGGTATGCTGCTTTT
Organism: Chitinophaga sp. Cy-1792; assembly: GCF_011752935.1. Classification (NCBI taxonomy): domain Bacteria; kingdom Pseudomonadati; phylum Bacteroidota; class Chitinophagia; order Chitinophagales; family Chitinophagaceae; genus Chitinophaga; species Chitinophaga sp. Cy-1792. The sequence goes on along the minus strand of NZ_VWWO01000003.1, from coordinate 145,081 downwards.
TCGGTGGCACCGCCTTTTTTCTTTTCGCCCAGCATTTTCTGGATCAGACGGTTACGCTCTGCGGCAATGCGCTGACGCAGTTGCAGGTCGTATTGACGGTCGAACTCAACGATACCATCTACAATTGTTTTATCTGCTTTAGCGTAGATGCTCAGCGGATCATCGCTCCATAATACCAGGTCTGCATCTTTACCTACTTTAATACTTCCCATGCGGCTATCCACATGCAGGAGTCTGGCAGGATTTAGGGTCACCAGCTTCAGGGCTTCTTCTTCCGTCATACCGGTATATTTGATGCTCTTGGCGGCTTCCTGGTTCAGGCGGCGCGCCATTTCCGCATCATCGGAGTTGATGGCAGTAACCACTCCTACCTGTTGCATGATACCAGCATTATAAGGGATGGCGTCCTGCACTTCCATTTTATATGCCCACCAGTCGGCAAAGGTACCGGCACCGGCGCCATGGGCCTTCATTTTGTCGGCCACTTTATACCCTTCCAGGATATGTGTAAAGGTATTTACATGGAAATGGAAAGTATCAGCAACATGCATCAGCATATTGATTTCACTTTGTACGTAAGAGTGACAGGTGATAAACCTTTTGCTGTTGAGGATTTCCACGAGTGCATCCAGCTCGAGGTCGCGGCGTTTGCCAGGTCCCTGCTTTTCATAATCACGGGCACGGGTAAACGCATCCATGTAAATTTGTTCAACGCCCATACGGGTTTGCGGGAAGCGAACCGTGTTACGATCGCCCCAGTTGGACTGTTTCACGTTTTCGCCCAAAGCGAATTTGATGAATGGGTCGTTGCCGGTAACTTTCATGTCTTCGGCATTCTGGCCCCAGCGAAGTTTCACCAGCTGAGACTGGCCACCAATTGCATTGGCGCTACCATGCAGGAGATGTGAAGCAGTAACCCCGCCACTCAGCTGACGGTAGATATTCACATCTTCCGGATTCACGACATCGGCTATACGAACTTCAGCAGTTACAGACTGAGAAGATTCGTTTACACCTTTAGAAATAGCGATATGTGAGTGTTCGTCAATAATACCGGCAGATAAGTGTTTGCCTGTACCATCGATTACACGGGCGTTTCCTGCTGCCAGGTTTTTACCTATCTGGGCAATTTTACCATTGCGGACAAGTACATCCGTATTTTCGAGTTTACCATCTTTTTCATTTGTCCAGACAGTTGCATTTTTGATCAGGATATCCTGTTGCTGTGGCAGTTTTTCCCAACCATAACCATTAAACGGAAAAGTAACGCTACTGAGTTGTGGTGGTGTTTTCTTTTTAGCAGAATCCGATTTTTCCTGGAATGGCTTCGTGAGCGCTGCTGTCCAGCGGATGCTGTTATTGGCAGTATCCACACCGGTACCTGCCCATGTTTCCGCAATGAGTCCGTTCAGGCGGTAGGAGGCACTGCTTCCTTTTGCAACAGGTAAGGAAATGTTTACCAGGTTATCGGTGACATCAATTTTCCCGCTGAGGGTATCTTTCTGTAAAACGCTGATCTGTGGCTTATCAGGTGTTCCTTTAATTTCCACATTCACCGTAGTGCCCGGAGAGAGTGTAATTGCGTAGGAGCCACGGATATCACTCCATCCATCTGCTTTTACTACATACTTATTTCCCTGTACCCAGTTCTGGTAGAGGACAGTATTTTCTTTGAAGATAGGTCCGGAAGTGATGAGGAAGTTGGCCAGTTTACCGGCTTCCAGGCTACCCACTTTATCGTAGGATTTAATAAGGCTTGCAGGCGTTTTGGTTAAAGCTTCCAGGGCTTTCTGTTCAGAGAGGCCGTATTCGATGGCTTTACGAACATTGGCCAGGAATTGTTTCACATCTTTCAGGTCGGCGGCCGTCAGTGCGAAAGGAATATTCGCTTTTTCGAATGCGCCGGGTTCTGTAGGAGCGAGTTCCCAGTGTTTCATATCCGCGAGTGACACAAAGCGGGCATCAGCAGGGTCTTCTACATCGATAGCGCCCGGGAAGTTCACCGGAATGATAAACGCGGCTTTGGTGGCGGCGATATCAGCGATACGCTGGTATTCGTTGCCACCGCCTTTGATGATATATTGTACGCCGAATTCGTCGCCTACTTTATCGGCGCGGATGGCGTCCCATTTATCGTTGACAGCGAAGATCTGCGGCAGTAGCTGGTTGTCGTTCCAGGCTTGCAGACTAAGGTTCACCCCTTCTTTCGCCGGTCTGTTTTTATACCATTGTGCATCGAGGAAAGTCTGACGCAGTAATGCGATGGTACCCATTAATGAGTTAGGGTAGTTTTGGGTAGATGTCCCTTTATCGAAAGAGTATGCGGCAGCAGCCTTTTCGCGGACAATCACCGTATTTTCGCGTTCGTCGGCGAGGGTCACCAGTGCGGCAGTACCTCTGGCGATACCATCCTGTTGCTGGGTAAGCACCGTACCGAAGCCGGCGCCCCGCAGTGATGCAGCTTTCGTGTTATCCGTGTTAAAGAGCGACACTGCGTTTATTTCGCTGCGGATAGCCTGGTTCCAGCCATAGGCACCTTTGGTGTTGGACAGGAACTGTGGTGCGGCATTCCATGACCCGCCGCCACGTTTAGGCTCGCCGAGGCCGTAGCTGCTGTAGATATCTACAAAGGAAGGGTAAATGTATTTCCCTTTACAATCCACTACTACAGCGTCTTTTGGGATTACAGCACCTGCGCCTGCATCTACGATCTTACCGTCTCTGATTACGAGGGTAGCATCGGACAGGGTTGTTTGCGGATCTTTGATAATGGTGGCGTGAGTGAAAGCGAAGCAGCCGGATTTTGGTTCAGAAACCCCGTTTACAGGGAAGGTGGCCTGGGCATTTGCCTGGCTTGCAGCCAGTAGTAAGGCCATCAGCAGCATTTTACCGCGATGCCTGCTCAGGGCATAGGTTAATCTCCGGGAAAGGAAGACCATTCCCGGTTTCTCAAAAGCTTTTTTCATGTAATGTTCGTTTAAGTCGATTTAGATTCGATTGAGCTAATTTAGCAAATGATTGAGGCGACAGGTAGTGAAAAACCGATTTTTTTTATGAATGGTATACTTGTGCTATCTAATCGATTGATAAACTTTTTGGATTAACACGAAAAAGGGATAATTTGAAAGGACAATCGCCGTTATGTTTGTTTAAATACAATACCGCTGACTATGAAACTACTTACTATTTATAGGATTATCCTCTGCTGTAGCCTTGTACTGGCACTACATCCCTATCTCTCAGCACAATCCAGAGACAGCGTTTCCACCTACCAGGGACGCTGGGACGCCGAAGGACGGGCGGATAAAATGACCGATAAAATCAGCAGGGAGCTGGGACTCAGCAAATCCCAGAGCAAGGAAATTTATGCTATCAACCTCGACATCGTTCGCAGGATCGATACCGTTAAGTCCAGCAAAACCATCACACAAAAAGAGCGCATGCTGCAATATAACAGCCTGAATAACGAACGTAACCAACGTTTTAAAACAGTGCTGACCGCAACGCAATATAAAAAATGGACCGACTGGGACCTGAAGAAAAAAGAGCACCTGGAAGCGAAGATGGAAAAGAAGCGACAGAAAAAAGAAGCACAGCAACAATAGTTCGTTGTAAAATAAATACATTTAGTGAGGCTGTTCAGAGATCTGACAGCCTCCTTTTTTTAAACCCCGAACCAATATGAATCCACGTCAGGACATAGCCGCCATTTTCCTGGAAGGGGTTGCTGCCGTACATCCGCAGCAGCTTATCAGCAGCAGGGTGAGTGCCGGCCCGAATGAAATCATCATCGACAATGACCATTATCCTATCCGTGATAATGGCCGTGTAGTGGTGGTGGGCGCCGGCAAAGCAGCGGCGGCCATGGCTACAGAACTGGAGAAAATATTGTTGCCGTTCCTGCCGCTGACAGGTGTGGTCGTCACCAAATACGAGCATGCATTACCGTTACAGCAGCTCGAAATTATGGAAGCAGGGCATCCGGTGCCTGACGACAACAGCGTGCTGGCCACTGCTAAGGTACTCACCGCCACCAGTGGCTTGCAGGACAACGACCTGGTGATATTACTGTTATCAGGTGGCGCTTCTGCGCTGCTGGCAGATGTTCCGGAGGGATGTACCCTTGCAGAAGTGCAGCAGTTGTTCACCCTGTTACTCCATTCCGGCGCGGATATCCAGGAAATGAATACCATCCGCAAACATCTTTCCGGTGTAAAAGGCGGGCAGCTGGCGAAAAAAATATACCCGGCCACGTTATGCACCATTATGATCAGTGATGTACCCGGCGACAAACCCGAGGTAATAGGCTCCGGGCCCGGAGTGCCCGACCCTGGCACATTCCAGGAAAGTCTGGCGATCATCTCCCGATATCATCTAACTAAAAAAATACCCGCATCCATACTACTACATCTGGAAAAAGGAAATACAGGCGCTATTCCGGAAACCCCTAAACCCGGAGATCCTGCATTTAAAAATGTGCATAACTATCTTGCCGGCACTAATCATGCAGCGTTGAAAGCCGCTGCAGCAAAGGCAGAGCAGCTTGGTTACCAGGTGCTGTTACAGGAAGATTTTGTTGGTGGAGATGCCAGAACAGCCGCCCGGGCACTCGTAGATCAGGCATTGGCTGTCACCGCAACATCGCCGGTTTGTATACTGCAAGGTGGTGAAACAACCGTCAGTGTTACCGGCAACGGTAAAGGTGGCCGCAACCAGGAACTGGCGCTGGCAGGGCTTATAGCGCTATCTGCTCACCCACGGGAGGCAGCAGGTATTACGTTGCTGAGTGCCGGAACAGATGGTACCGATGGCCCGACCAATGCTGCCGGCGCCATCGTTGACGCGTATACGATAGCTGCCGCCAGAACCCTGAAACTATCTCCGGTGGCCTATCTTGAGAACAACGACGCCTGGAATTTTTTCCGGCAGACAGACGACCTGCTGATCACAGGCCCCACACAGACCAATGTCATGGATATTCAGATCGTATTGATCATGCCAGTATCATCGTCATTACCATCTTATTAACAAGCGCTGAAACACTGATGTACATTATGTTTCAGAGAGATGTTAATAATTCTTTCCTTTTTCTTAAACATAAAGTTTGTATATGTGTGAAGAGATTTTATTTTTGGGGTTTGGATTACTTACTTTTGGAATTATAAACACACTAGCATTATGCTGAGAATGGAACAAACATGGCGTTGGTATGGTCCGAATGATCCGGTAAGCTTGTCTGATATCAAACAGGCAGGTGCAACTGGAATCGTTACGGCTTTACACCATGTCCCCAACGGAGCGGTATGGACTAAGGAAGAAATTATGCAGCGCAAGGCGCTGATCGAAGCTGCCGGCCTTACCTGGTCAGTAGTGGAGAGCATTCCTGTCCATGAAGATATCAAAACGCAGAGCGGCCGATTCCGGGATTATATCACCAACTATCAGCAGTCGATACGTAACCTTTCAGCATGTGGCATCAAAATAGTTACCTATAACTTTATGCCGGTGCTCGACTGGACACGTACCGATCTCGCATACGAAGTAGAAGACGGCTCCAAAGCGCTTCGCTTCGAGAAAGCAGCCTTCATGGCTTTCGATCTCTTTATTCTGGCAAGACCAAACGCAGAAAAAGATTATACTGCCGAAGAAATCGCGCGTGCGAAAGAACATTTCGACAGCATGACGCCGGAAGCAAAAACCCTCCTTCAGAAAAATATTATTGCCGGCTTACCTGGCTCTGAAGAAAGTTTTACACTGGAATTATTCCAGGCTGCACTGGACAAATACAAAGGCATCGATGCAACACAGCTGAAACTTCACCTGTTTTATTTCCTGCAACAGATTGCACCAGTTGCAGAAGAAGCAGGCGTTAAACTGGCCATCCATCCTGATGATCCTCCATTCCCGATCTTTGGCCTGCCACGTATCGTGAGTACAGAACAGGATGCCAAAGAACTGCTGGTAGCAGCACCGTACAAATCAAACGGATTATGCTTCTGCACCGGTTCCTATGGTGTACGTGCCGACAACGACCTGCCAGGAATGGTAGAACGTCTCGGCGATCATATCCACTTCATTCACCTGCGCAGCACCCAGCGTGATGTATTAGGCAACTTCCACGAAGCCAATCACCTCGAAGGTGATGTTGATATGTTCAACGTAATCAAAAATATTCTGCTTACCATGAAACGTCGCAACGTATCTATTCCTATGCGCCCTGATCATGGTCACCAGATGTTGGATGATCTGCATAAAAAAACCAATCCTGGCTATAGCGCAATCGGCCGCTTACGCGGGCTCGCAGAGCTTCGTGGCCTCGAAATGGGTATCGCAGGGGCTTTAAGCGCTGATTGACTTAAATCCAGCAGTATCAGGACCGTGCAAGGTTATAAGGTAGGGATAAGCAATACTACCGCCGGACTGAGATACTACGCCAAAGCAGAACCGGTAACTGGAGAATAATTGTAGCTGCTAACTACAATACCAGCACCACTGTTTTACTAAAACGAAAGAAAAGATTTTTTTATAGAGAGAAGATTGTAATGATCTTCTCTTTTTTTGTGCCCACATTTTTTTTCCTGCCCCCGCTTCTTTTCGATGCCTCCGGCATCAAAAAGAAGCGGGGATAATAGCCCCTCGCCTGCGGCGAGGGGCTATTATCCCCGGATCAAAAGCCGGAGGCGATAATCTCCGGAAGGGAAGCCAGGGACTTCCAACAGAGACTAAAAAACTATCTACTCCAATACCCACTCTACTTTATCCTCATATTTCTTACCATCTTTCAAACCGGTACATACCACCACATTCTTACCTTTCCTGAGCTTTACATTTTCGAATAGATAATGCACATGAGTAGTTCCCTGTTTGGGTGCAGGTAATTTTTTACCGTTGAGCGTAACCACCGGCTGATCAATATTATCATACACGGTGATCGTTGTTACCGGCTGCTTTCTGTTTACCAGCCTGCGGTCAGAAATGTATACTACCGGTTCTTTGCTCCAGTTGGCTTTATACCAGTAAAACACATCTTTCTTTATCTGTCGGTCGAAAGTAACCAGCCCTTTCATATTACGTGCCGGAACGCCTCCCCGGCTCCATAGCGGCGCACAGAAATCGAACATATTCCAGAGATAGGAGGACACCAGATACGGATGCTTTTCTATAATACCCCACTGTACTTCGTGTATGCGTGTCTCTCTTTCTTCCGGCATCACAGGGCCATTATAATCTACAGGTGGTAATATTTCTGCATGTTGGTTCACATTACCATCTCCCCCATATTCTGACAAAACCACTTTATGCTCCGGATACTTTTCTTCTAACCCACTCACCCACTTTTCCAGGTCTGGCACCTGGCCTTCATACCAGCCATAGTAACGGTTCATACCCTGGATATCTGCATTCCTGTTCTCAGGGCGCTCCATGGTGCCATAACCATTTGTACTGACAGTATACCTGTCTGGATCGAGGGTTTTGGCAATATCCACCATGTCGGCGGTGAGGGTGCTGACATGATCGGCAGGTGTTTTTTCGTACACCTCATTATGCATACCCCAGGTATAGATAGAAGGGTGATTGAATTGCTGTTTCACCAGTTCGGTGATCTGTTGCTTTGCATTGTCGCCTTCCTGGCCGGATACAGCGTTTACAAAAGGTACTTCTGCCCAGATCACAAAACCGATACTATCGCATTTTGCATAGATATAATCTGCCTGCTGATAGTGAGCAAAACGGATGGAATTGGCGCCCATTTCACGGATCATATCCAGGTCCTGCGCATGTTGCCAGTTTTCCAGGGCGCTGCCATAGCCCCACCAGTCCTGGTGGCGACAAACACCATACAAGCGGTAAGGTTCATCATTCAGGTAGAAGCCTTTGCCGGATTTTATTTCAAACTTACGGATACCCAGTGGCTGAATGCTCTCGTCGATTACCTGTCCATGCTGATCTATCAGGGACACGACTACCTTATACAGGTGTGGGTCCTGCAGGCCGTTCCAGCGGTGTGGTTTGGTGATCTGCAGCTGTTGGGCATACTGCTGCCTGCCTTGTGGCTGTACTTTAATTTCGTCCGTCACTTCTTTGACCAGTTCACCTGCCTGCGTGTAGATGCGGGTACGCAGGGCGGCCTGCTGCGTTTGTTCGTAGCGGTTATCCAGTTTAGTCGTTACCGTTATATCTGCGCTGGCAGCGCTCACGTTCTGCTGGCGGATGTACACACCAGGTGAAGCATAATCGGTGGTGGTGATATGCAGTTTATCTGTGATGACGAGGCTTACCGGGCGATAGATACCACCATAGATGCCAAAGAGGTTATTATTGATAGGAATAACGTCTTTACGGGGTTCGTTATTCACTTTAACGATGATATTGTTATCGCTGCCGTAGTTGAGTGCATAGGTGATTTCCATGGCAAAGGCGCTGTAGCCGCCTTTATGCTGGCCTATGAACTTATTGTTCACATATACGTCAGCCACCTGGCCTACGCCTTCAAACCGGAGGAAAACCTGTTTCCCTTTGATGGCGGCATCGATGAAGAGATTCTTCTTATAGATGGCGTTTCCGGCGTAAAAGTCTTTACCGGCCTGCATATCCTTGTTATTCCAGGTATGCGGGATGTTGATGGTTTCCCAGGTATGCGGTGCAGCACTGTCTTTCGGGTTGTAGTCCCCTTTGGTAAACTGCCAGTTCTGGTTGAAAGGCACGGTGGTTCTGCTTTGTGCAATCGATTGTTGAATACCTGTTGCAAGTAGCAGGCAACTTGCCAGAATTGTTTTTTTCATGTAGCTATAGTTCGCGCTTGGTACGGAAAATAAAAAAAGCAGTAAAGATGATGAAAGCAGGTATCCGTGATAAACCGGAAATGGCGGCTGCACCATGGTATAATACAGCAGCACAGGCAGTCGGCGGAGCGACTGGCCAGTGGATAAAACCTATTTTCATTGTTCACAAAAATGATAATACTGCCGATTTGCAGTAATTACTTCAGTGTAAGATAATATCTTCCTTCTTTATCTTTAGTAATAAATACACCTATTTTTTTTGAAATCACATCCAGCACCTTCTCGGGGCCTTCTGCATCGAAGTTGGCGGTAAGTGATTTTTTGAGTGCACTCTGGGCAGATGGAGGTACATCTATCTGGATATCATAATAATTTCTGACTGCATCCAGCACTTCACTAAGGGGAACATTTACAAAACGTAGTCTTCCTGTTTTCCAGGCCAGCGCGCCATCGCTGAGGCGTATATCCTGTTGCAGTTCGTTGCTGCCTTCACGTGAGCCCTGCAAACCTGGCGTCAGCAGTAGTTCTTCACTTTCCCCGCCTTTCATCTTCACTTTGCCATCCGTAACAAAAACTGCGGTTTTATTTTCATCGATGCGCACGTTGAAAGAGCCACCATTTGTTGTGAGTATAATTTTCCCGATTTGCAGCTGAAACGGCAATGCCGATTCTTTTACATTGAAAAATGCTTCTCCCTTATGCATATATACGCGTCTGTTTTCTCCATTGAAGATAGACGGATAGGCAATTTCAGCGTTGTTATTGAGAATAGCCTTGCTGCCATCGGCCAGCAGGAAGGAATCTATATAACCTGTATGGTTGTTGTTGATGATTAATTTTTCTCTGCAGAAGAGATGGTACAGCACGAACCCGGTAACAAGGATGACCAGCGCAGGCAGCACCCATTTGCAGATGGGGATATATCGGCGCATAGACATAGTAGCTGCGTTGGGCGCAGCATCCTGTTTTAACCAGTCATGCAACATTCTTTCCACATACGCCGCCTGTTCAGGGCCGGTGGATTTCAGCATTGCAATCTGATCCTGCAACTTGGGATCATGTGGTGCATTTATAAATCGAACAATCAGATCAGTGGTGTCTGTAGTCGGCTGGTACATAATCGGTTCCTTCCTATAAGCCCCCGGGAGAATATTCCGGTGTCCTGTCCTATAACAGCATTGCGCTAGCATATATTGCAATGCGGGGGCTAATATAGGAAAAATCTGCATGTGTTCGCTGAAAATAATTAGGCCAGCTGCTCAAGGTTTAATATTTTTAATAAGAGAAACGAACTGGCTAAATCCAAGCGTATGTCACCTGAATCCTTAACGAGCAATGACCAGGAATATATAAACGGATTAATAAACCACGACCCTGCCGTTATTGACGATATTTACCAGCGTTTTGCGACCAGAGCAACGCGGTTTATTCAACAGAAAGGAGGCACTGTCAGAGATGCAGCCCATATTTTTGAAGAAGTATTGCTGGATATTTACTTCTTCGCCAAATCTCATCCACTGCGTATAAGCACCTTTGAAGCATTCCTGATGCTACTCTGCAAACGTGTGTGGGAGAAGGAAGTGGAAAGAAGAGGACAACGTATCCCCGGTCTGGAACCCGACGAAACTGCGGCACTCAGCCGCGACGACATACAGGATGTGGAAGACATCCTGAAAGAAGGTGAAAAAAGACGACTCGCCTATCACCAGTACCTTCAGCTGGGAGATGATTGTAAAGAAATTATTCGTTTATGCCTGACAGATAATCTTCAGGAAGATATTGCCGCGCAGACACGCATTCCTTCGGAAGAGCTGCCTGCACGCCGCGCCATCTGCTTCAGAGACCTGCTCAGCCGCATCGATGGCATAGCCCGCCCCCCTGATCCATTGGCCGAAAAAGATGTCCAGGATGCAGATGCCTATCTTAGCGGCCTGATGAACGAAGCCGGCAAAACCGCCTACATCGAAAAATTAAAAAGCAATCCCGGACTCGCCGGCCGCGTTAAACGCTTTGATGCTATCCGGAAACTACTGGCACAACGTGTATGCTCCGATACAGAAAGAGACGAATTCCAACACCTGCTTTTTGGTCACCGCAACGCCTGGTTTTCTACCAAAGAAAGCGAAGGCATGCCTATACGAAAATATGTAATCGGCACCGCAATAATAGCGATAGGACTCGCTACCATGCTATATATCAGCCCATGGCGGAAAAATATCTACAGCCAGTTTTCTTCCACAGAAATGCAGGCAATAGAAAATGACACCTTAAGGCTGCCACCGCAGGTAATGGAAGATTTCAACAAAGGCCACTTCAGTGATGCACTCAACATGCTCAACGATGTACTGGTAAAAAACCCCAATAACATCTACGCACGGTATTACCGCGGTGTATGCCTCATCAACCTGAACCAGGTAGATCCGGCACGCACAGACCTGCTAACCGTCTATAACGGTCAGAATCCCATCAGATATGAAGCTGCATTTTATATAGCGTTAAGCTACCTGAAAGAAGGTAATAAACAGGAATGCCTGGAGTGGCTGCTGAAAATACCTGAAAGTGCACCTAATTATCTGAAAGTGCAGAAGCTGATTGAGGAACTGAAAACTAACTAACGAAGCGATTACTGCAATGTATAATGCTCTCTGCTTCACCCTTTATCAATTCATAAACAGAAGCCTTCTCCTGTTTAATATGTACTAACTGTTGCAGCACCAGATAATAAATCGTACCACCACTACACCCATTCAACTGGGCTTTCAAAATTTCTTTTTTTACCTCTGTACAGCCGGTAGCATCCAGCTTCTGATAGATTACATAGAGGTCGTCCATCCAACTCATACTCTAAAGTTTTTGCATAGACTTTAAAGTTACCCATAAACATGATTAAAAAAACAAATACATTAAGATTTAACGATTTGGCAATCCAGACTGGCAGAGATGGCCGGTTTTTGCAGAAATCTGAAAAAACCGGCGATATTTTCATCAATTTATAACCATATCAGCGGATTCCTTACCGGTAGATTTCTCAGCACCTCTTCTACCTGCGGGTCATGGTCTAATCTTAGCCAGGTGCGATAATAATCAGTGTTGTTATAAGCCGCCGCACCGAAGATCAGAAACGGTTGCGCCACCGGCCAGTTTTCCCAATACATCACATCATGCGCAAAAGGCCAGCTGTTCTTGTCCTTTACATACGGATACATCCACGCAATACCTTTGGAAATAGTCTTCACTTTATCTGCTGTAAATTTCCAGAGATTATCCTTTGGTGTGCTTAATATCTGGCATAAAGTACTCATGGCATCCAGGTTGAAAAGGGAATAACCATAAGGTTTTGTGCGTTTCAGCTCCAGCGGGAAACTGCCATCAGCAGCCATCTGGGCAGGCAACAACACTTCTTTATAACGTTTGATACAAAACGCTGTCAGTGTATCATTTTTTACAAAACTGCTGAACTCCGCTACCTGCATTACCCAGCAGGTACCGTGGTTGTTGGCAGCATTCATTTCATCCTTTCCGTACGGATGTGTGGTCAGCCACTGCAGGTATTCTTCAAACCAGTGTTTAATGGCAGCCAGGTCTGCTGGCGGTATTGCACCGGCTTTTTCCATGATCTTCAATGCCTGTACCACTTCCAGCAGCTGAATGGTATCGATGATACCGATTCCCCTGCCAGTAGCTTTTCCTTTGATCGCCTGCGCATATAACAGGTTAGGATTCATACGGGTTGCCTCATCAGTAAACCAGGCTTTTGCGTGAATGAGTGCCTGCTGCAGATAGGTTTTATCCTGACTAGCCATATAGCCTGCAGCCAGGGCACCCATTATACGGCTAAACCGTATCATCGCCAGGCGATGCGCCACAAAATTTTCCGGATTACTTTGCCCGTCGCGCTGAATATAAGGCCCGTCGGGATTATTAGGGTCAGGCCACCAGTAGTCGCCCTCAGAATAAAAATCATGTTTGCCGCCCGCACTCCTGCTACATTGTGCAGCAGTAATGGTTTCAGGCGCTTCCTGTTTTGCCCAGGCAGCCCTTTCCAATATGGCAGGACTCATATCTGTAATAACCCGCTGACGCCATTGCTGCTGCGCCTGTGCCACTACACCACACAAAACCAACGCTCCTGCAATAATTATTCTTCGCATCATGAACTGTTATTTTAAAGTAAGCACCATACCATTGTGGCCAGTCAGCTCCACGGTATAATTACCGGTAAATTTACCCAGAGATTTCCCTGTCCAGTAATCAAATACTTCGGTTGGTTTATTAAGTTTCACTGTATATTTTTTGGGAGATGTCTGCCAGTTGAGTAGAATCAAACGCTGATCTTTTCCTGCCTGCACCCTTCCTATTTCGAAGTTTGTATTTTCAAACGCTGCTGCCTTACCGGTTGGCGGCGCTGCTTTCTTCAACATATTCAGGCGTTCGGGAGATATCTTGGTAAGATCATCACCACTGAGCAACATACCTCCTGTGGCATATAACAGCGCTGCATGGAAGTTATATTCATTGTCAGGCATGTCTCCTGTGAGCACGAGGCAATCCGGATCGTTCCACCACAGGCGGCCGTTCTGCCATGACCTGTAAAGATTTTCGCGGCCCGACTTTTCAAATACCGTCCAGGTACGTTTGATATCCATAGAGCTGCGGGAGCCATGCACCAGGCCCAGCGAAGGCCACAGCGGATGGTTACAGCCCAGCAGGAACGCATCCCCGGCTCCTTTGATCACCGCAGCCATACCACGGCGATAGGCTTCTACCCTGGTAGCGGTTTTATCATAATACACACCACCATGAATAGCGCCCCAGAAGTTAGCATCCAGCTTGAAGTAGGTAACGCCCCACAGCTGACGCATTACACTGAATACTTCTGTTAAATGCGCCTGTACTGCCGGATTCGTTCCATCGAGCACAAACCATGGTTTTAAACGCCAGCCACCGAAAGTAACTTTATCGCTGCTCAAAGGTTTGCCGCTGGAATCTTTTACCAACCAGTCCGGATGTTCTTTAAATACTGCAGAATTGCTGTCGCAGATAAACGGCGCCACCCAGATTGCCGGCTCAAAGCCTTTATCACGGATAGATTTGAGCACCTGCTGCACATTACCACCGAAAGAATTACCAACAGATAACCAATCGCCCATATGCGGCTGATAGCCATCATCCAGCTGAATGTATTTTAATATCGGTGCGTTGTTTTTGATATAGTCGAGGTTATCGTAAACATTCTGCGCGGTAACCTTAGGACCGAAGCAATACCAGCTACACCAGCCATCTGGCGGCGCTTTGAACTCCAGGCGCGGATGATGCTGCTGAATACGTCCGGCAAATTTGTCGAGCAACTGGTTGCCGTCTTTTCCACTTTCCGCCATAAACTCCTCCAGCAGGAACGCTTTACCAGGCTGCAACTCCTGGTTCTCCAGGTCTTCAACAACTTTGATCGTATCTGCAGAAACATAAAACTTACCTACAAACTTATTACTGGAAGTATAGCCCAGCAAAAGTTCCGCATCATTCTTCGGATATAATCTTACTAAATTATATACCGCAAGATAACCATCCGGCTGAGGGATTTTGTAATGACCGGCATCGCTGTAATTACCTACTGTTTCCGGCTTTTCGAGTGTACCGGCAGTCTGGGTCAGCATCTGAAAACCTTCTGCATAGAAAGAAGTAGATGGCGCCAACACCTTGCCTACACTACCAATCACCACTTCTTTCAGGCGAATGGAACTACTACCAGTATTGACTACACGAATCGTACATACGTTACCGTTCCAGGTGCGCATTACCTTTACGGTAGCCGGCGCAACACTGCCGTTGGCCTGATAGGCAATACCGGCACTGTTTTTCAATGATTTAATAAACTGATCGGCACTACCTGCACGGGCAACACCCATACTGGCGCCTACAGCCGCTAACAGGCAGAAAATGTTTTTCTTCATCGTGAAATTTATTTGGGCGATTCTGTTTATTTCGATTGTAATTGTACTTCAAAAAGCTTCATCAGCTCTGCACCCTCTACCGACGTAGGTTTCATCGTCAGTACATATTCTCCGGGTGTAAGACTGATCACGCCTATCTGCTGTGTAATATTACCTTTCTGCTGCTGCACGGTAGCGGATAATTCCTGTTTATCCACCGCAACGGTAAAAGTACTGCCAGCACCATCGCCGGTATATTTCACCGCTACATTAAAGGTAACAGGATCGGTTACACGAACTTTCCATGACAGCACCTGATCGGCAGATTTCCAGCCAGATACATAGTAGCTGTTGATTTTGCCATCACCACGTACCAGTGCTTTGCCGGACTGACCCGCATCATAGGCCAGCAGCCTGTTTTGCACGCCGTTTACATCCAATAATCTTGATCCGGTAGCTGCCGTATTTTTTAAGTTACTCATCTCCAACACCACCACACTATTGATGCTGTCTGGTGCTTTAGCAGGTAATTGTATGGAGATATCCTGGCCATTTGTTCGTTTAAATTTAAGTGCTGTACTGGTGTTCATCAGGTAAGCCTTTTTAACGGTACCTTCCAGACCACCCACTACCAGCGGCTTTCCGGCTGGCCAATGGAATACATGCAGGTAAAGTTTATTGTCTTTCTGCGTCACCTCACCCCAGGCCTGCACTGGCAGCGGGGAAGCGGTAGTTCCATAGATACTGCTGCCGTAACGTTGCATCCAGGTGCCAATACCATGCAATATCACGGTATCCCTCGGATCAATAATACCATTGCCTTCCGGCCCGATGTTCATCAGGAGGTTACCTCCTCTGTCTGAAGCCTTGGCCAGCAGGCGGATAAAGAAAGATACCGGCTTATGGCTGTCGTCGTACTTAGAATAGCCATACGATTCATTGGTAGTAGGAATGGCTTCCCAGTCACCTACGGTCGGATAAAATTCAGCCGGCCTGTCAGAGGTATTACGGTAATCCCCAAAGGCAATACTGCCGCTGTTGGCGAGGCGTCCGTTTACCACTACGTGCTGATCTGTTTCCCTGATAGCTTTCAGGATACGGATGTTTTCACTGAGTGGTAATTTATGTGGTGTATCAAACCAGATAATATCCGGATGATATTTTGTTAATAATTCTTTGATCTGCGGGATAGATTTCTCATCTACATATTTCACTGCTTTAGGCAGCAGCTCCGGGTGAACGTCGTACCAGTTACGGCCACCGTAGAGGTCTTTATCTCCTCCTGGATTATCATAATCCCAGTCGTTGCCTGGTGCATCCGGGTGCTCCCAGTCGAAAGCATGTGAATAATAAAATCCGAACTTGATACCGTATTTCTTACAGGCGGCGGAAAGCTCCGCCATCGGGTCACGTTTGAAAGGTGAATTCTTTATGCTGTATTCGCTGAGTGCTGTAGGGTACATCGCAACGCCGTCATGGTGTTTGGCGGTGATCACGAGGTATTTCATACCAGCAGCTTTCACCATGCGTACCCAGGCATCTGCGTTGAAGTTTACCGGGTTGAAGGTGCGTATCAGCAGGGAATCGTATTCACCGCGGGAAATTTTTTCCTTACGCATGAGGTGTTCTGCATAGCCGCTTACTTTTTTCCCTTTCCATTCACCGCCGGGAACGGAATACACACCCCAGTGGATAAAGCAGCCAAACCGGGCGTCCCTCCACCAGGCGATGCGGCTGTCGTGCGATTTCATGGAGGCTGTCCACCAGCCATTTACAGCTTCGTCTACAGCTACCTGGTCTCTTGCCACGGCTTTCTGACTCAATACGCCATCATCATCGCCTTTTACTTGTGCCATGGCAGATGATGATATAACGCCAACGCCTATACTTAAAATTATGCTATGCAGGTATTTCATACGGGAATATTATTTGATAAGGTAAGCTTTGCCGGCAACGGTTGGCAGGTCGTATTCATACACCTGCTTCAGGTCCAGTGCTGCCAGTTTGGAGGCATCCTTTACTTCAGTTTTTGCTATCAGCGCCACCTGGTAATATGGATTGGCATTAGCACCTGCAGCAGGTTTCGCGCCAGCAATCTTCATTGGCTGGTGTACCCTGATACGACAGTTGCCACCCTGTGCGGAGCGGATAGCCGCGCTAACGAGTTTACCATCTTTCCATTGCATATCCACTTCAAAACCTCCTCTGGCTTTCAAACCCTTCACTGCTCCTGTAGGCCAGGCTTTCGGTAAGGCAGGAAGCAGGTAGATCACACCATCGTGGCTTTGCAACAACATTTCTGTAACACCTGATGTCACACCAAAATTGCCATCTATCTGAAACGGCGGATGTGCGTCAAAGAGGTTTGGATAGGAACCACCAATGTTACCGGCCATACTCACACTTTGCTCGCTGGCCAGGAAAAGTTGTTTATTCAGCATGGTATAGGCATGATCGCCTTCTTCGAGGCGTGCCCAGAAGTTAATTTTCCAGGATTTAGACCATCCGGTACCGCCATCGCCACGTAGCAGCAAACTACGTTTAGCCGCAGAGGATAGTATACTGTCGCGACGCGGAGAAATGAACGCTCCCGGAAACAGGCCATATACATGTGATGCGTGGCGGTGCTCATCTTTAGGATCGTCCCAGTCTTTGTACCATTCCTGTAACTGGCCATACTGGCCGGCATGGAAAGGATATATTTCGTTCAGCGTCTTTGTCAGCTTTGCTACCAGCTCCTGATTTTTGCCCAGGGCTTTGGATGCCAGAATGGTATTATTAAAGAGGTCGCGGATAATGCTAAGGTCCATGGTGGTGGCGATGCTCACGGATCCCTGGGCTTTGCCGTCTACACGGAAATTATTTTCCGGTGTAGTGGCCGGGTTGGTCACCCAGTAGCCGTTTTTATCTTTTACCAGCCAGTCGAGCATAAACTCACATGCCCCTGTAAGCTCAGGATAGACCGATTCCAGGAACTTTTTATCACCGGTGAACTGGTAATGCTCCCAGAGGTGACGACTCAGCCACGCGCCTCCCATTGGCCAAATTGCCCATTTGGGATTTCCGTTAGGGTCCTTGAAGTCGATACCACCCGCCGGATAGGTCATACCCCATAAATCGGAGTTATGATGCGCCACCCAGCCTTTAGCGCCGTAGTTAACGTCTGCGGTTACACGACCATTTTTAGCGAGCATACTGATAAAATCAAATAAAGGCTCGCCGCACTCAGAAAGGTTTGCCGGCTCCGAAGGCCAGTAGTTCATCTCGGTGTTGATGTTAATAGTATAGTTAGAGCCCCATGGTGGCTGCATGTCTTTATTCCACAAGCCCTGCAGGTTCATGGCGGTACCGCCCTTACGGGATCCGGAGATCATCAGGTAACGTCCATACTGATATAACAAGGTAGTCAGCTGCGGATCACGGTTGCCGCCGGCAGCGGTATATTCTTTTAAACGCTGATCGGTAGGATTTTTCGCATAGCCATCATCACCTAAATTCAATGCTACCCGATCAAACAATTTCGTATAGTCCTTTTCGTGACCATCCAGCAACTGCGCATAGCTGAGCTTACCGGCGTTATCCAGTGCAGCTTTTGCACGCTGTTCCGGGTTAAAAGGCTGGCCTTCTTTATTGTAGCTGGTGCCGATAGACAATAACAACGTCACATCAGTGGCGCCTTTTACGTGTATACCTGCGGTGTCTTCAGATATCTTACCATCTTTGGATCGTGCCTGCAGGTGTACGGAATAGCTGATCGGATCAGCTCCGTTTTCGCCCTTGCCATAAACGATCTGCTGCTTTTCCATAGGCCTGGCCGCCACATAGGACGGGCAGGTGCCAGACATGGCAATGTAATGTTTAGCGGCATCCACCACACTATTTGTATGCGGCATAGGGTTACCGAAACGGGTATCAAAAGTAATGGCTCCCGGCTTGCTGGCGGTAATACGCATTACCAGCAGCTGCGCAGGATAGCTGATGAAGGTAGTTCTCGTATATATTACACCGTTAGATTCAAATTTAACGGTGCTGATACCGGTATTTAAGTCCAGCTCACGCTTATACACTTTGGCATCCGGAATATCGCTACTCAGGAAAAGGCTTCCCAGCGTGAGATAGCGGGCACTGTACTTGCCCATCATCTCCCTGGACAGCTTATCTGCCTCCATATATTTCTCCTCATTCAACAGCTGGCGAAGTTGTGGCAGCAAGGTTTTTGCGTTCGGATTGTTGCCATCACGCGGCGTACCAGACCACAAAGTACCTTCATTCAGTTGCAGTTCTTCCTGTTGCACCCCACCGAAAACCATAGCACCAAGGCGGCCATTACCCAAAGGAAGTGCCTCCACCCATTGACTGGCAGGCTGTTTATACCAAAGTTTCAATAAAGAATCGGGAGGACTCGCCTGCGCACCCAGCGCGGCAATGCAAAGGCCCAGACTAATAATATATTTGGTCATCTGTATACAGATTAAATATTTATAATTCAATAAAACCTGTGCTCATTCCGTCAGCAGCAACGGCTACTATACTTTTGCCGCTGTTATTAGCAACCCTGATGGAATTCTGTCCGTTTGCCAGCTGCACTTTGCGTGATCCGCCAGCAGTTCCCAGATCGTCCTGTAATACCGCATTGCCGGCAACAGACCAGGAAACCTGGTTCGCAGCATCCAGGCAAAGTACACCGTTGGCATCTACCGCTTTAACTTTTATCAAAGTATAATCTCCCTGAGATTCCTTCTCCAGTATAAGTTTCACAGGTTTTCCCCAGGTGGCCGTCTGGTATGTCCAGGTCAGTTCATCGGTGATGGTTGTTTTTCCGGTGCGCGCAACAACACGTACATCGTTCTTACCACTTTGCAGGGCTACTTTCCAGCGAAGGCCGGCAGCAGGGAAGTTCTGGCTGTCACGTTTTTTAACACCGGCACTTTTTCCATTTACAAATAATTCGGCTTCCTGACAGTTGGAGTATACGCGAATTTCTTTCTCCTCTCCTTCCTTACCCCAGCGAACAGGCCAGTTATGACCGTAGATACGGGCCATAGGCGCGGTTGTCCAGTAAGACTGGAATACATAATATATTTCTTTCGGCGTGAGGTCTCTTGCTACAATACCTTTCTGGTTTACATAAGGCACCGGGTTTTCAGGGCGCAGCGGTGTGGAAAAATCCTTAAACACCCAATAAGCGCTACCAGTAAGCGTAGGCATAGTCTCCTGTTCTTTCAGGTGCCAGTCTACCAGGTTTACGGCATATGATTCAGACCAGTCGCCATCTTTTGAAGCGCGTGCATTGCCGCCGGTAAGGGCGAAGTCGCCGGTACGTTCATCGGCACCACCACCGGTGGCTATTTGTTGTATAAACTTCTCAGGATTTTCTGCATATCTGCCCTGGTGGCTGTCTGCCCCCCATTCCGCATGGAAGAAGTGTGGCACTTTTGCAATTTCGTTCAGGCTTTCCTGTTTGTATTCGGTATAACGTCCACGGTACCAGCCGGCCCAGATAGACGGTGAATAAACGTCTACAATATCTTTACAGAAATCACAACGACGGATAGTTGTTAGTCGGGTACTATCCAGCTGATGCGCCATGGTATTGAGTTCAGACATAAAAGCATGAATCTTCGCCTTATCAAATTCTGGGAAGTCGCCAGGCCAGTCGTTTTCATTACCAAGTCCCCAGAGGATTACAGCCGGGTGATTGCCATGCTGGCTGATCATATTGGTGAGCATTCGTTTGGCCTGTTCTTTATAGATCGGGCCACCGAGGCCACCACGGCACCATGGAATTTCTTCCCACACCAGGATACCCAGGCTATCGCAAAGCTGCAGTACCAGGCGGTTTTGCTGGTAGTGACCCAGGCGGATAAAGTTGGTACCCATATCTTTCATGAGTATCATTTCTTTCCTGATATCATTGTCAGACATGGCAGCGGCAACGCCGGCATGGTCTTCGTGGCGGTGGGTACCGCGCAGCAATAATCTTTTACCATTCAGGAAGAACGGACCATGTTCTTCGAAGCGGAAGTTTCTGAAGCCGGTAGTGCTGGTATAGGTAGCAGTTCCTGCGGTGGAAGTAACTTTCGCTTCTACCGTGTATAACAATGGCTGGTCGGTAGACCAGCGTATAGGTTTTTTTATGGAGATGCTGGCCAGTTGCTGATTTCCCCCGGAGATGTTTACCTGGGAGGAGATATTTTTCACCAATTGCCCGCGAGGATCGCGGATATTGATTTCCAGCGAGGCGTTCTGTATTTTTTGTTGGTTGATGAAAGAAGAGGAGATAATCAGGTTTCCTTCGTTACCGTTTGCATCAGTAGTTGCCTGTACATGGAAGGCATCAAATGCTAACGCCGGTGTATATACGATTTCCAGCGGGCGGTAAATGCCACCATATACGTTAAAGTCGGACATGGAAGAAGGAATCATTTCCAGGTCGCGGGTATTATCGCAGCGTATAGACAAAGGAATTTTGCCTTTGAATTTTTTTGCTTCGGGCGACTGGAGGAATTGCTGTACAGCCTCGGTGATATCTACGGACCATTCGTCGTAGCCGCCGGTATGGGCGCCTACCTGTTTAGTATATATATAAACGGTTGTTTTCTGTCCGGCGCCGAGGAAGTGCAGGAAGGTACGGCCATTATCATAAGGATTCTTAACATCGATATTGGTTCGGTACCAACCGGGGCCCTGGTAATAGTTTTGGTCAGGGTCTACGGCATCGCGTTCGTTGAAGCAATGCGGTATTGTCACTTTAGACCATAATGGTACGGATTCCGGGCTGCCTTCTGCTGCCGGCCTGACGGCTTCCCATACGCCGCCGAGGTCACTTTTCAGGAAGTCCCACTGGTTGTTAATACGCAATGATTGTTGGGCTGATAATGACTGACAGCACAGGAATGCACTAAGGCACAAGTAAAACGTTTTTCTCATCATAACGGGAAACAGGTTGAGTTCAGGCAAAGGGTGGTGCAAACGTATGCATCACTTCAATTTAAGATAAAATGGAATAGCCTATCAAATATACTGTTTACGGCCTCCAAGTTACGCAATCGATTGCACAAAATACGGTAATATTTTCTCTTTTATGCATAGCATTTTCAATTGCTAAACGCCTGTAATCCTAGGTGGAAGAAGGGGCTAAATGAGGTGTTCTTTCATGGCTTTAACGATAGCATTAGAGCGGGAATTAACATCTAGCTTACGATAAATATTCATAATATGAGAGCGTACAGTACCCACACTGATGTGGCAGTGTTCTGATATTTGTTTGTAGGTATCACCGCTGACGAGGCAGCGTAGTATTTCCTTTTCACGCGGCGACAAGCCATAGGTATCATGCTGTTGCTGCAGCTGTTCATTTCTTTTATTAAAGAATGCCAGTACTTTATTAACGGCCATCATATTGTTTTGCATAGCCGTTTCATAAACCTGCGAAATGAATTCAGATAACGTAACAGGTGAAATTCTGTCTGTAGACAAGGCAGCCTCCATGGTTGGCAACTGCGTAGCCGAAGTCGAATCCTCTCTTAAAGTAAGCAGAATTACATTGATGTCAGGGTATGCAGCTTTAACTATACTTGCCGCTTCTATTGATGATAATCCGGGTATCTCTATATCCATAAAAACCAGGTTACAGATATCTTTTGCTAATTGTTGTAACGTTTCCGTTGATTCATTATGCCTTCCGTTTATTTCAAAAATCTCGGTATCGCCCAAATGTCCAGCACTGTTAGGCCCCACTTTTTTCATAAAATTCCTTTTGGGTTTTGATTTTCATATGAAAGTATCCTCCAGGTAAACTGCTAGTTTTGGAAGCTGCATGGTCAATAAATAAACTGGATAGATCTAATCAATATCTGGCAACTCACAATATTGAATGTCTAAAACCTCAATATTGAAAGCATATCAAAATATTGATGCATATCATAACCATACTGAAACAAATTTGATACAAATACTCGCAGCAGTCAATCGGATAGGTATATGGTTTTTCAATAAAAATTAATATACAATATGTTTTATATTACAATAAAGATATAATCATAAATTGGCTGACATTTAAATCATAACGGATCAACAAAAATGCAAAACACTAATAATCAACACCTTACAAGTCGGCAATTCAACAGCTATCTTTCAAATTAAATTTTTATCTATATATGTTTTTCTTGCGGTTTAGTCCCCAAACAACCAACTTTTAACTAACGGAGATAACCCAAAATAATTTGCTTTCCACCCTCACTAGATAAAAATAATCTAATCCGGTCCGGTCTTTCCAACATACTAGTCTTCACATTTCTGCATCATCTCCCAAATTAACATCCTAGTCAAATAAAACTTATATAATATACGTAATTTTTAAAAACAAGGATCTGCAATTTTTTAAAAAGATGACTATTGTAAAAATATAAATCTTTTTACGAAATATAAAAGCCAAAAAAAGATCCGGGGCCGGAAAAAAGTAAAAGCCGCTACCCGCGCTCTTCTTATTTCCAACCCCGGATCTGGGGAGTGAATTATCTTTCTGTTAACCGCTTATTGCAAAATCAGTTCAATTACCGGAATTTCCACATCAGGCTTCAATACCGGCAGGTCAAGTGCCACATCTCCATTATCTGTATTTCTCATTTTAATCTCTGACCCATCATGCAGGAACTGTGCATATTTGATCTTACCCTTCATACCCGGCAGGTCGAAACGCTGCAACGGATAATCCAGCAAATGCACATACAGCCTTTTTGTAGTAGGATTATAGGTCAGCAGTGCATTATCCGGCTTTTTAAATTCTGCCGGAGCAGCGGTACAACCATAAATGGAACGGCTGTTAACATTCATCCACGTACCCATTCCACCTAAGGCTTTCTGTGCCCTGGCATCGAATAGCCCCCTGGAAGTAGGTCCTACATTCAATAACAGGTTACCTCCCTTACTCACTGACTCGATCAGCAACACCAGCAACTGTTTGTTATCTTTCCAGGAAGTCTCATCCCTGTAATATCCCCATGAACCACTGAAGGTCTGACAGGTTTCCCAATGCACCCGTTTACCATTTCTCATCGGCCACTCGGCTACCTTGTACTGCTCCGGTGAAACGAAATCAAAGCCATCATCATAGTTATTTAAATCCAGCCGGTCATCTACAATTATACCTGGTTGCAGGGTACGAATCATCTTCAGTAATTCTTCTGAACCCCAGTCATTGTGATCTTTTCCATGCTGACCAGGGAAACTGAAGTCCAGCCACAGGATATCGATCTTTCCATAATTGGTCAGCAGTTCTTTCACCTGGTTATGGAGATAGGTCCTGTATTTGGCCATATCTCTGCCTTTGTTCAGCTTATCATAATCTGCCGGATTGTTCGGGCGCTGCGGATGATTATTATCGATGGTATAGTCAGGATGATGCCAGTCGATCAAAGAATAATAAAACCCTACTTTCAGTCCTTCGGCCCTGAAAGCATCAACCCATTCTTTTACCAAATCCTTTCTGATAGGGGTATTGGTGGCTTTATAATCGGTAAACTTAGAATCGAACAGACAGAATCCTTCGTGGTGCTTGGTGGTCAGCACGGCATATTTCATACCGGCGGCCTTGGCCATTCGCGCCCACTCACGCGGGTTGTAAAGGTCCGGATTGAAGTTATCAAAATATTGCTGGTAGGCGCTATCAGTCAGCCTTTCCCTGCTTTTCACCCATTCGTGACGGGCAGGCATAGAATACAGGCCCCAGTGGATAAACATACCGAAGCGGTCATTCAGCCACCAGGCCATGCGCTGTTCTTTCTGTTCATCCGTTTCATTGGAGAGTTTTTTTTGTGCATGCACCTGTAGCTGTAGCAACAATACCAGCAAGGTCAGCATAGTAAACGTAATCTTTTTCATGCGGAATTTTAATTGGTTTGATTGTCAGATTATTCTACCACCAGCCAGGTATAACCTGCCGGAGGAATGGTAACTTTTATGTGTGCATTGTAAGAACGGTCAAGGCTATACGTTTTTGCCGGCCCTTCTTTTTCCCTGATGGCAGCGGTGCTGGTCAGTCCTGTATAATACAATGGCAGCGCTATTTCCCGGGTCATGGCAACGTTGGTAGGATTGTACAGCATCACCAGTGCCTTCTGCTTCAATGCAGGGGCCACATGCATGATACCATCCCAGTCGCGGCCATCGGCACGGCGCAGGTGAATCATATCCGCATTTAAGATCTCCCTGTATTTTTTATACCAGCTGATTACCTTTTGCACCAGTTGTTTCGTACTATCGGTGTCGTATAAACGCGGGCCACGGTAACAGGCCTGTACCCCGGCGCCATAGTACTGCATCATAAGCTGCTCATAGCTGTCGCGGTGGTCGTTCAGCGGCTCCAGCGTGGCAGCGGCACCGCCGCCCTGGTATTGTGTCAACGGTACAAAGCCCCAGCTCATCGGACCGGTTTTCTCCCAGGTGCCATCAAAAATATTCTGTCTGTTGAGGATTTTCTGTTCCGCCCTTGGCAGCGAAAAATTCACTTCGCGGTAGCCTAATGCTATCTTGTTGGTACCATCGAGAAAGTACCAGTCCGGCGCATTTACATAAATATTTCTGGCAAACATCCAGTGGTACAAATCTTTCTGCAATAGCATCTGCTTCCACTGCGAATCTTCCAGTCCTGTATGTCCCGGGTGCTTTGTGCTGGCGCAGCGATCGCCGGGATAAGGGCCGTCATTTTCGAAGATTTCAAATCCTGTGGCGTCAAAGAACCTCTTGATTTTTGCGAGATAAGCCAGGCCCCAGTTGCTACCCAGACAAGGTGCATTCACGAAGAATGCATGTCCGGGCTTACCTGTAGCAGAATCGATCACATCATCTTCATCACTGATTTTTCTGCTGCTGAATAAAGAATAACCACCCAGCATCACTTTTTTGCTTTTCGCGTAATCCGCCAGGGATTTATATTTGGAGATATTGGCGGCACTGGTATCTTCCATGTTCAGGCCACTGCCAAAGCTCAGGATCACGCCCTCATAACCTGTAGCAGCACATTGGTCGATAATCGCTTTTACTTTCTCCGGATCTGAACTTACCAGGTGCATGAAAATCGGGTTCCTGGTTGTCCACGGTGCAATAGCCCTGTACATGGCTCTTTGCGCGAGACCGTTGCGTTCGCGGTCATAGCTGTCCCTCAGCAGCTCATATGTTTTTACGGATTCGAAATGTTCACCTGTAGCCATTTTGATACCTACCGGTACATTCGGATACACTTCGAGTACGCAGGGGGTGAGGTAATCATAATTCACCTGTGAAGTATAGGTGGAATCAGCTTTCCAGTGGGTGGTCTGGTCGCTGAGATTCGCTTTCATGGCGTTGTTGAAGGCAAAATTACTTTCTATATAAATCCCGTGCGGAACGGCCATATCCCTGGTTTTCCCTACTACGGCGGATTCTTCTTCCGGTGTAGCAAGCATTTCATTGATTACCTGGTCTAGCTTTATCGTATGTCCGGTACCGTTAGTTACCTCCAGCCATTTGCAGATAACAGGAATACCATCGAATAAATCGTAATGCACTTTTACGATCAAACCTTCTATGCCAGCCGATTTCGGGGCAGCATAGGAGAAGATAACCGATTTACCACTTTTATATTTCGTATGCCCGTTTGCAGGTAACGTAGGTTGCAACGGTGTAATTTCATAACGTTGATAAGTAAAGTCGTTGTTACCTGCTTTCAGCTCTCCCAGCCATTCCGGCAGCAGGTATGCCTGTTGCGGCTGACCATAAGCGCCGCCTATGTTATAGGTTTTACCGTCGATGATCAGCGCCGCTTCCGGTTTGATTGCGCGCAGCAGCTGTTCACCGCTGACAAGGTTCCTGTAATCGGTGCAGATGAGGTTTGGCGTAGTACGGAAGCTACGACTTAACAGGCCATTGCTCAGGGTAATTTCATTGCCATTGACACGGATATCCGCCTTATAAGCGCTGTTGTCTATCAACCAGTCTTTGGAAACCGTTGCTGCTGGCTTTTGCGCGGAAACATTCATTCCTTGCAGGAGTAGCAGCGTGGCGGTGGTAAGTGTAATAATCTTTTTCATTGTTAACTGTTCTGCTTATTAATTGAGCGGCTGCAGTATTACATTACGCAGTCGGAAAAGTTCTTTTTTGTTCGCTGTAGCTGGTTTCACGGTGAGGTTATACTCACCGGCAGCATCAATATGGATTACACCAACGGCATGTTGTATAAACATCATCGGCTGGTGACTATCGTAGGTACCGGTGGGCAGTGTCAGGAATGGCAGCTGCTGGCCACCGATGGTAACCAGTCCGGGCTGGGTGGCAGCGCCGGTTTCACATTGGTAATCGAGTAAAACCTTGTAGTCGCCGGGCTCCTGAACATGTAGCGGGAATACCAGTGCATCCTGTGGTTGTTTCATATTGATGGCGCAGTTATCATGTTTCCAGTCGCCGTAATAATGGGAATAGGTAAAGAGTTTCGTAGCGGCGTCGCCGTTAAACACTGCCCATACGGGAGAAATGGTAATGGCAGGGTATTGGCGGCTCACGGTTTGGGTATGCAGTTGTGACAGGTCCTGTTGTTTTCCGCTATATTCCAGTACCAGTACGGTATTCCTGCTATCTGGCAATGTTGCCGGCAGTGTTACGATGGTCTCATTGTTTCGCTGTGTCCATGCCAGCGTGGTATTGGTGCCTAAGACCTTAATACTTTTTATCTGTGCATTTATACCTGGAATGGTAAGCAGATGATTGGCAGGCGTTTCCCAGATGTGCAGGAAGAGTTTACCGGGTTTGCTGGTGGTAACGCCCCATGGCTGTGCCGGGATGAGACCATAGGTAGATCCGTAGATACTTTCCCCGTATTGCTTCAGCCATTTTCCTGTTTCCTGGAGGTAGCGGATGCTGTATTCAGGCCAGTTGCCGTTACCGTCGGGGCCTACATTGAGCATGAGATTTCCGCCTTTGGAGGCGACGTTGGAGAGCAGGTGAATAATTTCTTTGGGTGATTTAAAGTTAAGGTCGTGCTGAATATATCCCCAGGAGTCGTTATGGGTATAGATAGATTCCCATGCACCGGAGATCGGTGTAGGCGGCACTTCAGAATCCCCGAAGTCGCGGTAATCGCCGAGGTTATGTCCTACCCTGCTGCTGAAGAGGCAGTTGGGCTGGAGTCTGTGCAAACTATCAACCAGTTGTTTGGTTTGCTCGGGGGTGAGTCCGCCGGGCATATCAAACCAAACGATATCGAGGGGGCCGTAATTGGTGAGCAGTTCTTTCAGCTGTGGTATTGATTTAGCGCGATAATATTGCTGGTAGTCTTTATCACTTTCTTTAAAGTCCCATTTGTTGCCGCCGCCGTTAGGTTCGTGCCAGTCGAGGAACTGGGAGTAGTAGAATCCGAACCGTATCTGTTGCTTTTTACAGGCAGCATATAGGGCGCGCATCGGGTCTTTTTTATAGGGGGTGGCGTCTACGATATCGAAGTCGGTGACTTTAGAATCGAACATGCTAAAGCCTTCATGGTGTTTGGCCGTGATGACGAGGTACCTGATACCTGACTCCCGGGCGATGGAGGCCCACTGGTCGGCATTGAATCCGGTAGGGTTGAATGTCTGGGCTACTTTGGCGTATTCGGCTGCCGGTGCTTTTGCACGGTTCTGTATCCATTCGCCGCTGCCATAATAGCTGGAGTCCTTCCATTTTCCACCAAGTTTAGAATAGAGGCCCCAGTGAATAAAGAGGCCGAATTTGGCGTCTTTAAACCAGGCCAGGTTGGGGTTTTCATTATTTTTCGCAGCATCTTTCGTCCACATGTCCGGCATATCCTGTGCGGATACACGTACATACATAAACGTTAGCAACAACAACCATTTTTTCATCTTGTGGAACATAGGTAGATATTGAATTGAGTAGATGAAAAAATAGCTATATAAACTGGTAAGAGCAAGTACCTACAAAAATGGTATCAGGGAAAGGGAAAATCCTATGGAATAAAGCAATTGGCAGCTTAACTACTGCTTAACTAAATAATCCGGTTGTTCGGGTTAAATTAGTTGTGGTTATAATTAAAGAAAAGCTACTGTATTTGGAAAGTAGGCTATTGGGCATGATCCTCGGGGTGAGGGTATGCCTGCTGATTTACTATCAAAGAAAGGAGCACTTGCATTTTCAACATCTTCGAGATTAAAAGATGTTTAGTTCGTCCCCTCGGCCCGTCAATCCCGAGGGGATTTTTTTTGCCCCGATTTTTTTTGTTAATCCGCGTTAACATATTTCTAATTAACAATTGGTCTTTTGAGGTAGGTTATTTTTGTCGGGTAGATAGTAAAAAATGAATGAGCGAGATCGTACAGCTTGTTGAAAAATTATCCTTTAAAATCTTTTACGCAACATAAACAACACTACAAACAAAGCAAACCTTTTGAATGTCGAATTGCAAAGCATATCCCCTTGTTGGCATTTTGATAAACAAAACAAAGAAAACACAAGGATATTGCGCCTCCCATTCCTGGGGGGCGTTTTTTGTTTTACCCCTTTAGCTTATAATTCCCTTTTTTCTGGGGATGCCTTCGGCATCCCCAGAAAAAAGGGGCTGATGGGCCGCCTCCGGCGGCCCATCAGCCCCTTTAAATCCCATGTTTTAAGAATAATTTAACCTTTTTTTTGACATTAAAATGAATACTTATTCGCTTATCTTTGCAGTATGAAAGTGAAGGATGACCGGAAAGTGGAGCTGATATTTCAGGCTACCCTCAAACTGGTAGCCAGTAAAGGTCTTGCAGGTATTACCATGGGAGATATCTCCCGGGAAGCCGGCATCGCTACAGGCACACTTTATGTGTATTTTACCGGCAAAGACGAGCTGATAAACGCGCTCTTCGCCGCCAACAGAGCAAACTCTGTACAAGTGGCCTTCAGGGGATACGACCCGGCCGCTCCCTATAAGCCCGAATTCAGGGGCATATGGATGAACCTACTCCGCTACAAGCTGCAACATTTCGAAGAAGTCGTATTTCTCGAACAATGCTATCATTCCCCGTACATCACGGAGGAAACAAGGCTAAAAGCCCGCGATCTGGCAGCTCCGTTTTACGAACTAATCGAAAGAGGACAAACTGAACTGCTCATTAAACCGGCAGACCCATCGCTGTTACTCAGCTTTATGATGGGCGCCCAGAATGAGCTGGTCAAACAAACACATTACAGCAATGATAATCTCAGCAAAAAGAAGATAGATCTCACCTTCGACCTATGCTGGGACGCCCTCAAAGCCTGATGTGGATGATTAAATGTTCGAAATAAACGGAACCTTTACTCACTAATAAATTGTATCTCGTATGTCAGACATTATGATTGCGGTAGATCTCAGCGCTTTTTCCGAAGAGGTAATCAACAAAGGCGTAACACTCGCTCAAAAAATGCAAACAAGTGTTACACTCCTTTCCGTTGTAGAAGTAGGCCTCGGTATCGCATTACCGGAAACAGTAGCCGAACTGCCGGCAAGAATCCGCGACACAGAAGAACAACTGGCCGAATTTAAGAATCAATACCCCGGAGCTGACATTAAAATCGTAGTAGCTACAGGTAACCCTAAAATGGTTACCCTCGAAGTTGCCCACGAAAACAACGCCTCCATGCTGGTAGTTGGTACGCACGGCCGGACCGGCCTCGATCACATGCTAATCGGCAGCACCGCGGAATATATTATCCGCCATGCACGCATCCCGGTACTCGTTGTTCCCTATAACAAAGAAGATCATTAAACCTTACTAACACTCAACAATCACTAAAACAACAAGACCGCAGCCTCCTGCTGCGGTTTTTTTATTCCTACGCCAATCATCTCCCGATCATCTGACTAAAGAAAAAGACGTATCACTTATTCTGCGCAATTAAAAAATAAACTATATTTATTCTGAATAACCAGTACCCAGAATCTCCCCCAATAGCAGCCACATCCAGCCCTCTCACTGGTGCTTAACCTTTATTGTTTCTTTTGATAAACCTCAACCTCTTATGACGAAACGCTACCTCTCACGTTACTTACTACTGATTGTTCTGTTCATCACCATGGCGCCGGCGGCATTTGCCCAGCTTAAAATAGGCGACAACCCTGCTACAATCAACCAATCTTCCTTACTCGAACTGGAAAGTCTCCGACAAGGTCTGCTCCTGCCGCGTATTCCGGATACCACCGTTACACCACTCAATGGCGCTCCCGATGGTATGATCATCTACTTTACAAAAACAGCCAGCCTGCTCGTCAGAAGAAATGGCTACTGGTCTAAACTGGCAGACAGCCTCTCGGTGTCGGCCAACAACTGGCAACTGGCAGGTAACGCCAATACCAACCCTGCCACCAACTACATCGGAACTTCGGATAATCAACCGCTCTCTATCCGTACAAACGGTACCGAGGCTATCCACGTAAATACAGATCAGTCGCTGCTCTTAAAGAATGTTCCCGCCAATACCACCCTGATCTCCATCCTCGTGATCGACCCCACTACCGGCGCCATCAGCCAGCGTAGCCTGTCGTCCGCAGCATTTCAGGATGCTATCCACAGCATAAACGGACTTACCAATAAAGGCATTACGATCAAAGCGGATACGGCAAATGCCAACTACGGCATCACCCCCAATGCGACGGATAGCAGTATCACCATGAACATTCCTATCGTCAACGGCACTACGCAGAAAACAGGTTTGCTCACGTATGCCGACTGGCTATCTTTCAGCAGCAAGCAACAGGCCATCACGGTAGGAGCATTGCTCGCCGCCTCCACTCCCAATGGTATCGCCATCAGCCCCGCAGGTGTATTGCAACTGGGGCCGGCAGATAATACCAACCCCGGTGTCGTAACTACCACTGCCCAAACCTTCGCCGGACAAAAAACCTTCCAGGATAGTCTGAGCGCAGGTTCCGGCCTGCATGTCAACGGTGGTACCACCATCACCAACGGGCTCAATGTTACCGGCGGCGGCGCCAATATTACCGGTAATATTACCATCGCCACACCACCTGCAAATGTCAGCACACCTACTACGTATGTGCTTTTCCGTAACCCAACCACCGGCGCTGTGGAAAAAAGGCTGGTAGACAGCTCCGCCTTCTCCGCCGGCATCCGGTCTATCAATGCACAAACAGGCCCCGCTATCTCCATCGTTACCGGTAAAAACGGTACAGATGCAGGCATCGACAGTACTACCACTGCCAATAAACTGGTGATCAATATTCCAGATGCGAGCCTGACCGCACGCGGTGTTGTAAACGACTCCCTGCAAAGCTTTGCCGGTAGCAAAACCTTCCGCGACTCCGTGTATGTTGGCGGACAAGCGATGGTAGGCGCCACCACCAAACCTAATTCCACCCTGCAGGTAACCGGTTCCATGGCACTCAACATACGAACTACTACCAGCAGTGCTACCTTATCCGCTACAGACAATACCGTGCTGGTAGATGCTACCAGCGCGAGTCTGACAATTACATTACCGGCAGCATCCGGTATCACCGGCCGTATTTATACCATCAAAAAAATCGGCGGCACCATCGATAACAGCGTTACCATTACGCCTACCGGCGGTACAATTGAAGGTGGCAGCAACTACATTATCTACAATAACTACACTTATGTTACTGTACAAACCGACGGTACCAACTGGTATGTGATACGCAAATAACACAACGATCTGATTCCACATATTAACGAAATCTGCTGCTCATGCATTTAGTCCATCCATTTAAATGGCTGCTGACAGGACTGTTGGCATTTGTGGTGCATGTTGCTGTAGCACAACAACTACGTTTAGGCGATGCCGGTACCACCACCAAGGCAGCCCTGCTGGAACTATATTCCAGTAACCAGGGACTCCTGCTCACAAGAGTGGCCGGTACCGCCATGAGCGCAGCACCACTGAATACAGCGCCCGCCGGCATGATCGTTTTCAATACTACAGATAGTAGTTTATACGTAAGAGTTGGTGTTTCCTGGCAGAAGCTGACAGCACCTAATTTATCGCCGGCCTATTATAGCGCCGCCGGCGCTGTCGCTAATACACCGCTCACCAATCAGATAAAAATTATTACTGATTCGGTAGCTGTTTCGGGGAATACCACCGGCATAACAACACTTGTCATACCATCCGGCTTTTACACGAAAATCCTGAATATACAGGCTACTGCCAGAGGTAGTAATACGGTAACCACCGCGCCAATGGTAGCAGTATCAGGATATACAACTACCTCTGTAAATTTCGTGGTGACGGTGGGCGTGGGATTATTAGTGGGTGTACTTACTTCTGTTGCTGCCGATACCGATAACACCCATAAAATCTATTATACAATAACCGGGTATTAAAATCAGAAAGATCAGAAAACGCAACTACATATTCACACTGATGCTGGTCTGCTGCTGGCAGTTCATTCAAGCACAATCCGCCACCTGGTTACATCCTGGCGGAAGGATCGGTATTTTTGCCGGCGATACGATTGCTATTTTCGGCAATATGACCCACGAAGGAAGTATACTTTCCAACCCGGGTTCCACCGTAAACTTTTACGGGCTGCGGTGGAACAACAGCAGCAGCGCCAGCATCCTCGATGAAAGCAGTGATGGTATGAGCGGTACCGGCGGCTGGTTTCAGTTTATTCAGCCAGGCCGCCGCAATCCCAATGTGGTATACCAGTTTGTCAGCGGTGGGTACAATGTATCGCAAAATGCCGGGCCAGCCTTCACCAATCTCCGCCTGATCAACTCCCCCGGCCTGGTACTCGATGACCTCAACGATCTGAAAATCACGCATGAACTGGACCTTTTCAAGGGAATGGTTTTCCTGAACGGCTGGAACCTGGTGATAGGCCATCACAATCCTGGTTTTATCCGCAATTATTCAGATAGCAACTTTATCGTTACAGGCAATCATTTTGGCGGTGGTTTTTTATATAGAAGTGAACTCATCGCCGCTGACGGACCCGTCGTATTCCCAATAGGTACCAGGCCGGAATCCTTTACACCAGCCGTAGTGGCGGTACAAAATAACGGAGGTACTTTTCGTGCAGGCGTTTCTGATAGCGTGCTCGCCCAACTGACGCAGGGGCGCAACCTCTTCTCTACCAGCGTCAACAAAACCTGGCAGATAGATGCCCTGAACGCGGCTACCGATGCAAACATTACGCTGGTGCACCTCCTCAGGGAAGAAGGGCCGGATTATGAAGCCAATCGTAATACCAGCTATGTTGCCTTTTTTAATGGCAGCAACTGGGATACCGCCAGCACATGGGCGGCGCCTGTTAGTCCCAGTATTTTTACTTCAGGCCCTCCCGACAAAGACGCAGCCTATAATAGTCGCAGCTTTCAGCTACCTGCAGCGAGCCATTACTTTACCAGTATGGTCGCTCAGATTGTCAATAGTCCTAATAAAACCATGCTGCAGTTTTTTGATGCCTATCGCAGCAGCAGAGATAATGACAGCATCATGCTACGCTGGGCTACCAGCAGGGAATATTACTGCGCCGGTTTCTCCATTGAAAGAAAATTGCTGGATGGCTCCAATTTTGATTCTATCGGCTTTGTGCATAGCAAGAGTCCTTACGGTATCAGCTATGTGGCAGTGGGCTATGATTCGCTGGACATACAGGCCACAGACCTTTCGCTGATGTACCGCCTCAAGGTTACCATGACGGATGGCAGTTATTTCTATAGTCCCATCCGTATCGTGAAAGGCAGGTACAACGACGGTGAGATCAACCTCTATCCAAATCCGGTCAGGGCAGGTACTACACTGCATGTTTACTATGGCGCACCATTGCATATCAAGGCGTTGGCTTTGATAGATGTGCCCGGCCACCGACTGGGTTACCGCGAATTCCCTGCACCGGTAAATACTCAGAATTATTATGAACTGGTGATTCCGACCAACCTTTCTGCCGGCACTTACTTCCTGCAATTCATCGGGCAGGATGACCAGATTATTACGACCGAAAAAGTGCTCATTATCAACAAATTATAGGACATTAAAATATAATTAAAGTGGCATTATAATTACGGTAGCATTATAACAAAGCGTATCTTCGCTGGTTGTTTTAATATATACAGAAGCGTTACAGAATATGTCTTGGGGAAAAAAAATATTTACACCTGTATTTCTACGAAAATTACATTGGAAAGAATTGTTAGCCGTATTATTCATACTGTTAGCCATATATTTTTTCCGTTCAGAACGTCATGAACTGAAGTCACTGATACCTGCCATCGAGCGGGCAGACAGAGGCTGGGTAGTTATTGGCGTGGTATTAACGGCAGCGTATATACTTTTACAGGCACTGATGTATGTATACAGTTTCCGTTCTATCGGCTCCAGCCTGAACCTGGTAAAGAGCACTGAATTATTCCTGAAAAGAAACCTGTTATCTGTTTTCCTCCCTGCCGGAGGTATCAGCTCCCTGGCCTATCTGCCGCAGAGCCTTCGCAGAGAACATCTTCATAAACAACAGATTCATCAGGCATCCGGTATATATGGATTTGTAGGTATCCTTTCTGTTTTCCTGGTAGGTATTCCGGTGGTAATGTATGCGATGATGCATACTGCCTCCATGAAAGATGCCGTATGGGGCCTGATTACCATCTGCGGATTACTGGCCGCTGTGGTATTGCTGGTGCGCTCCATGCAGCACAAAGGAAAAGCCTACCAGTTGCTGGTGAAATACTTCCCGAATGCAGCACAGTCTGTAGATGATATTTTCACTTTTCAGCTCCGTGTTCCAGACTTTATGAAAACAGTGCTGGCCTCTGCACTCATAGAAGTGGCCGGTATTGCACATCTTTATATCAGCATGCTGGCAGTGGGCGTACATCCTTCACTGGAGGCGGCTTGTGTGGGCTACATTGTAGCTACCATCTTCCTGATCATTTCTCCTTTTCTGCGCGGATTGGGTGCCATTGAATTATCACTGGCCTATCTGCTCAAAAACTATGGATATACCTCTCTCCAGGCATTGGAAATCACTTTGTTATTCCGCCTGTTCGAATTCTGGCTGCCATTGATTGCGGGCATGTTTGCCTTTGCGCTGAAAGGCCGCGACCTGGTGTTACGCCTGCTGCCACCCATTCTCATCTTTTTACTGGGAATGGTAAACATCTTCTCCGTACTTACACCACCGTTAGCTTATCGTATGCATATGCTAAGGGCTTACATTCCAGGCACTTCCATCCATGCATCTAACCTGCTGGTGGTTTTCCTCGGACTGGTGCTGCTGGTAACGGCCACCTTCCTTTTCCGCGGTTTACGCAGCGCCTGGGTGGTGGCATTGTCCGTATCGCTCCTGTCGGTTGTTGGCCATATCAGTAAGGCGCTGGATTATGAAGAGGCATCCCTGGCATTGATTACCAGTATAATTTTGATTATCACCGCAAAACAGTACCGCGTAAAAAGCAATCCGCAGCTGATCAATATCGGTGTGGTGACGGCCATAGCCACTTTTGGCATCGTGCTGCTGTTTGGCTCCATAGGCTTTTACTTCCTGAACGTCCGGCACTTTGGTATCGACTTCACCTGGCTGCAGTCGCTCCGCCATGCGTTTCACGGCTTCATGCTCCTCGACGACGACGGCCTGGTGCCTGTAACACGCTTCGGGCGTGAGTTTATGTCGGCCATCCGGGTACTGGGTGTAGGTGCATGGGCGTTTTTATTCTACACCATCATCCGCCCTTATCTTCATATAACCAAACATAGTAATACAGCACTGGAAAAAGCACGGTTCTACCTGAGCCAGTACGGTAATTCACCGATGGACTATTTCAAGGTAGGCAACGACAAGCTGTTATTTGTGTCTGAAAAATTTGAGGGCTTCATTGCTTACCGCGTGGCCAGCAGCTTCGCCATTGTACTGGAAGAACCAGTATGCAGCGAAGAAAATAAACTGTCCCTGCTACAGGAGTTTGAAGAACAGTGTAAGAAGATGGGCCTGCGTCCTGCGTTCTACAGGGTAGATGAAGAAAGTACCTACTACTTCAATCATCTGAAAAAGAAAAAAATGCTGATAGGCCAGGAAGCAATTATGGACTTACGCAACTTCACCCTGAGTGGTAAAGACAAAAAATCTTTACGTAACGGGTTGAATAGTCTGGCCAACAAAGGATATGTTACGCAGATGCATGAAGCGCCACAGTCTGACAAGATGCTGGCCGACCTCCGTGCTGTCAGCGACGAATGGCTGAAGCAATACGAAGTGAAGGAACTGACTTTCTCTCAGGGCTTATTTGATGAAGAAGTGATCAGACAGCAGGATGTTTTCACCGTTTCAAATGCAGAAGGCGAAGTGGTGGCATTTCTGAACATCATTCCTGACTATGCGCCTGGCGAATGCACCTACGACCTTATCCGTAAGCGTTC
The DNA here is from genome assembly GCF_011752935.1 of Chitinophaga sp. Cy-1792. Lineage (NCBI taxonomy): Bacteria > Pseudomonadati > Bacteroidota > Chitinophagia > Chitinophagales > Chitinophagaceae > Chitinophaga > Chitinophaga sp. Cy-1792. Next base: position 107,988 of record NZ_VWWO01000003.1, on the reverse strand, counting down.
TGATGCGCCGGGTGGCGTAATGGACGCGCTGATTATCGCACTGATCCAGGATGCACAGGCAAAAGGACTGGAGTTTCTCAACCTGGGCATGGTACCGATGTCTGGTATCAGTCAGCCACAGAATACCGCAGAAAGAATGGTGAAATACGCGTATGAGAAACTGCGTTTCTTCCGCCACTACCAAGGATTAAGAGAGTTTAAAGATAAATATGCCACAGAATGGACCAACAAATACCTGGTGTATGAACACGACTTTGACCTGCTGCAATTACCGGTAGCGCTGGGTAAAGTAATGCAGCCATAGGCTGCACGAACAATACAAAAAGGTTTTTGTTCTTTTGTGGTAGGGAATTTAACTTATGGAATCAGGAAGAAGAATTTTCGTGTTATTGTTTACAGTTACGATGCTGTTTAACTTTAAAAACAGGGCGCAGGCGCAAAATGCACCGGGCAACCTGCCAATACAGGCGAAGGCCCCGGATGCAGGCAGCACGCAGCCATTGATATTTTATATTACGGGGGATGGCGGTATGAAGAAGTTCTCCGCCAATGTGATCGATGAATTTCACAAAAAGAATTATCCCGTAGTAGCATTGAATGCGCTGAAATATTTCTGGAATAAGAAGAGCCCTAATCAGGCGGCTACAGATGTAGCTAACCTGATCCGCTATTATCAATCGCAGTGGAATTCGCACCACGGGATTATTCTGGTAGGATATTCATTAGGGGCAGATGTATTACCGTTTATTTATACACATCTGCCAGCCACACTGGAAAGTGAGGTGCAGCAGGTAGTGTTATTATCGCCTTCCAAAACCACGGACCTTGAAGTTCACCTTTCCGACATGCTCGGCAAGAGTAACAACAAGGGCATGAGTGTTACTGCGGAGATCAATAAGATCACTGACAAGCCGCTGGTATTGGTTTTTGGGGAAGAAGAGAAAGATTTCAATCTCGGGGAGCTGACTATACGCAATTATAAGCGGCTGGTACTGCCCGGAGGACATACCTACGACGAAGATGCCGGTGGTGTTGCCGGAAAAATCATGGCAGCGCTCGGCCAATAATACTGAGCATGAAACCTATACTGTTATTACTGTTGATGACATTTGCCGGCAGCGCATATGGCGCCAGCCAGGCAGACAGCACCTGGATCAGGGCTTTTGACAAAGACAACAATATCCAGGTCTATACGGGTTACAATAATACCCAGTTTACGCTTACACAGGCGGCGAAGCAGCACATCCCGGGAATGAAGCTGTATGCCAACAGTGCGGCGTATGCGGGCGTATGTCTTAACTACAAGTACCTTTCCCTCTCCTACGACTGGACGCTTCCCAACACCCGTCTTTCCGGCAAAAACAAGGGCATTAAAGTCGTTAATTACCAGCTGGCACAAGTAGGCCGGCGACTGGGCATTGAGGCCTTTTATCAGCGTATTGACGGCCTCCTGATGCAAATACAGCGCCGTAAGCATAAGTTCGATCCTGTTCCGAACGTTACCTATACGAAAGCCGGCGCCAACCTGCTATTATTCACCAATCCTGCGCATTATAGCTACAATGCCGCCAATTATTTCAGCAAATGGCAGCAGAAAACCGCCGGCACCGGCGTGGTTATGCTAACGCCTTCCTATCAGCAGTTTCATTTCCACCAGGACAACACCTTACCCGGCAAAGACAGCATGCTGCACAAGAATTTCCAGGAGCAGCCACAGTGGCTGACCTGCATAGCATATGCCGGTTATACCGTCAATGTGATATCCAGGGATAAGCATTGGAGTATCAACCCGATGTTGCTGGCCGGAGCCGGGGCACAATATACCCTTAACAGCAACTTCAGGCAGCTGGAACATATTACCAGTTTTGTGCAGAGTATCCAATGCAGGCTGAATGCGGGCTATACCTGCAGTGATTTCTTTGCAGCGGTGAATGCACGGTACGATTACGCCAACAGTCATTTGCCGGTGTCTACATTACATGCCATCAACGGCGATTATGCGTTAACGTTCGGTTATCGCTTTCATAGTGTAAAACGTAAGCTGCTGGGCGTTTTATAACATTTACCAACGTTTTTTATAGCGTCTTTCCACTTCTTCACTGATATGTTTGGCCAAAGGTATCCTGGAAGGGCCGATATACAGATGATCTTTTGCCAGTTCATCTATATGCCGGAATCCTACCACAAACCATCTGTGTACCTGCATGAAGGCATTTAATGGCAGCTGTGCCATGATCCAGTCGAGCTTTTCGACGGTGGCAAAGGTTTGGTCTGTGGTATGTACCAGGATATTATCGTCCATTACTTCCAGGTATTTGAGGTCATCATATTTTATTTTCTCAAATCTGGTCTCACAGCGGAGCACAAAATGGTCGGTGGTTCTTGGGGGCAGGGTTTGTTGTCCTTCCATATTGATGATATTATAGATTCTATTAACCATGTTGTAAAATCCTTCGTAGGTCAGCTCCGGGAATATAATTTCTTCATGACACACATAGAAGGGATGAGGGTTGTTGTCGGGGTATGAGAGTACCAGCATGCGGATATCTTCTTTAAAGAGGAAATCCTCCTCCAGTGGGGAGGCGCCCTGAAACAGGAGGTGAATGGCTTCTGATTCCAGGATGGGCAGGGCGGTATCGTAATGTTGGCAATGCTTTGCCAGGAAGGTAAAGGAGGTGTCGTTGATGTATTGGTCCAGATGATTGAATCCGATGGGCAGAATCCCAAGGATGAGGCAATTTAGCATCATATGGGTGATGAATTAGTTATTAAGATAGCGATGCAGTTTAAAAGCGTTATCGGTTAGTAATTTTAATAATTTAAAAAAAACAGCAGGTGACTAAAGAGAAACCTGCGAAGATTCAAAAATCTAATCTAAACCGCGTTATGAAAAAAAGAATTTGAACATTGTCACTGTTGGCCGCCAGTAAACCGCAATAAAAACTGTTATGGCACATGGTGTACTTTTTATCTACTATAAATGTCCGTCTAAAAAAAGTGTCAAATGTTTATTCAATGTTAACAGAAACAGAACAACAAAAAAAGGTGGACAAGGACACAAGCGTATCCCTGTCCACCGGAAAGATGGATGTCACAAAAGATGCGGTATATCCGGGGCTGAGTCCGGACGATACGATGGCATCTGAAACACCGTGTTAACGGTGCAAATGCTGGGTCGGGTCACTCCTGGGGAGTAATCAGGCCATTAATACCAGATTGTAATCAGAAGAGGGAAAAGATATTAGCTCGCGGTGACCAGGTTTTTGGTAAACCTGATATTAAAACCACCTTTTTCCGAGTAATAATAACTTTCCTTATACCGGTCATATTCAATGGGAGCACCTAACTCCTTCATCATTTTGAGGAATTCATAGAGTGTTCTTTCTGAAATACGAAGCCGCTTGGCTAACTGAGCGGGCTTTCCGGTACCCTTGATCCTGATTAGGTAATCAATGGTCTGTAGACGATCAAAATAACGCTTTGGCATAGATGGGGGGCTTAACGATGAGTGAATATTAATTTACTAAAATTGCGCGTATTAAACCAAGATTCCGATATATATATTTTAATGTAAATATTATCGTAATGATTTAAATAGACTTCTGCTAATCTAACTGCAAATAAACAGCGCGTATGCGCTTCTGTCGCGTCCTTTCGGTTATCCTGAGTTCTGCAATATAAACGCATTTCACTGCAATCTGGTCACAGGGGAGAATTTTTTTATTGCTGCAATGCTTCGTAAATTATATTCGTTAGGGCGTTACCGTAGTCCATTGCGGGGTCCGGGGGTTTTACTGCGAAAATATAGCCGTGGCGGTTAATGACAATTAATGTGGGGCAGCTGCTGACGTTGTACCGCTGCTCCATCAGGCTAAACTGGTCTCCGGGATATAGCTGGGTACCATTTCCCTTTATGGTATAGGGTTTCATGCCAATATGCAGGAAGGCCACCTGCGCTTTGTCAAAACATTTACTGATTTCATCCAGCGTTGGCATCAGCTCATCGTCATCAGAACAGAAGTGCAGCAGCACCACCTTTCCCTCGAACTGGTTTAGCGAAACAGTATGCCCGCTGAAGTCGGGCAGGCTGAAATCCGGTGCCGGCAAGCCACGTCTGATACCACGTTTCAATCGGTTGTAAGGCACCTGTACGGCCAGTTTACAGACATCCGACTGCACAAAAGACAAATAATCACGGGCACATTTCTCCATTTCCTCCTGCTGTCCGCCATTGGCAAAAGCCATTAACAGCTGGTGCGCCAGCAACTTCTCCTGTACAATACCGTTATAATGCATTTTCAACCAGTTATACACCGCCTCGTCCGTACAGGGCATATGCATAGCCCGGTGATAGTCCGACTGGGCTTTATCTACCAGGTAATCCAGCAGGCGTACCGACTTAGTGGTTAACTCGTTAATTTCCAATGCAGGTAAAGCCGGACTAACTGTATGAACATAGATCGCTTCCTGCTGGTCCGGATCGGCATCCTGGTAGATGCTCAGTATTTTTGACGCAATACCACCCTGCGCATCCGCTTTTACAATGGAATAAGTATTCGGAGAGAGGCTGTCTTTGTATTGTAACAATAGTTGATCGTCGTTTTTCAACAGTTGCTGCCAGGCTTTGATCTGTTGGGGCAGCCAGGTTGCAGTAGCCTGCAAACCCATCCTGGTACGACGTTCCTGTTGTTTCAGCAAATAGATCAGGCGACAGGTAGCAGCATTAGGTCCGCTAAACAGAATGGTATCTTCCTTAAAATTAATCTCCAACTTTTCCCCCGCCGATGTCATACCATAAAAAATATTCCCGCTACCGGCATCTATATAAAAAAATAATTCGCGTGCAGTAACAGGTAAAAACAAAGGGACAGAATCTTTTGCTAAAACAGTATCCACGCTGGTTACAGCTGATATGCCTGGATTACTCCAATAAGCCACTGTAATCTTATGACCGGTGCGGGCACCTGCTACACGGGTAATGATATGCGCTTCCTGTGACCATGCCTGGCCACTGCTCCATAAAACCATAAGGATAATGCCTGTAATAACAGGCCAGCGGGGTATCGGGGGATATGGTAATATCATTATTACAATAATAAAATCAATGGTGAACGGAGGGAGTTAAGCATATGTTATTCAGCTGTTAATCGCAATAAAAAATCCCCATGGTAGACACCACAGGGGGCTTGTATTCACAACGATAGTAAATGAAAACTTTACGTAGCCCAATGCTAATATGGCACAGGGGAATCTTAACCGCGATTCATAACACAATATTAACGTGCCGGAATGGTGGAAATGTTAATTAGATCTTAACGCCTACCTGATTAACAAATTAAATTTTAGTTAGGATAACTGACATATGTCAATTTATTCACTGTACCTGCATAGAAAGCAGTATAGGAGAACCAGGAAAATTGCCCCTTTTCAGTGCATAATTTTGCACAGCTGACATTTTATATAGAGATATAAACCGGGTATTAAATATTAAACCAATACACCAGCTTCAGCACCAGTGCGCGGTTCCGCACATATAACGGCTCCGGCAGATAGTTGTCTGTATATACGATAAAGAGGTCGGAAGCAGGTCTGTAACGCCACTGAAAACGTGTATTCAGGTTAATATTCTTCTGTTGCTGGTTATATTGCATGAAGCCGGTAAAAAACAGGGTATTCGTCATCGTTACATCCAGGCGTGGCCCTACCAGCCAGAAGGAATTATCGCCCCAGGGCTTACCCAGCTTGATATCATTGTAATTGGCACTCAGCGCAATACTCACATATGGCTGGAATCTGTAACCTAATTCTGTATTAAACATAAACCGGTTACCATCTGCATAATACCCACCATAGCGGGCAGAAAACGCGTAGGTAAATAATTGTTGCGGCTTACTTACATAATCCACTCCTACTGTATTCCAGCTGTTGGTACTACCGATCGGCAGACTGTCTTTCCCGGTATTGGTCGGGTCAAAAGGCTGCAGTAAACGCACGTAGGTATTAGTACCCCAGATATTGAGGGTATTACGTTTGCGGAATACGAAACCATAATTCAGCACGGTTTCGTTATCGGTACGGGTGAAGTGTTCATCCATATACCAGGTACTCGTCACCTGCGGCCCATGGCTCAACACCGGCCCCGACACCGGGAAAAACAGCCTGGTAGCCTGCGGCGCTATCTTTATATATCCCTGTCGCGGTACATAGCCCACTTCCGCGTTATAGTTCTTTCCTACATATTCATGCTGCCAGCCGATACTCCAAACGCGGCTGGTATATTGCAGGTTCGCCGCATGTACCATATCATCTCCCCTACGGTCAGGACTATACGATTTTAACAACAACGCTTTTCCTGTCCAGAAATTATTGGAAGACGCCAGATTGTATTCCAGTCCCATATTCCTATTGTACTGCGAATACAGTGGCTTATTTGCCTCCAGGTCCGGATGGTAATTCATCGATTCCTTATTGATAAAAATGAACCCGAAATTAGACCTGGAAAATATTCTGCGTTGCAGGGCTGCCACTGTAAAATTCTGCGCCGGCAAACCAATATCTGCCTTGCTGTCCGTCTGCATGTTCATCAGTCCAAGCCGCCAGTCTTTATTGAGCTTCCCGCTTAACCGGGCACCAAACAGAATGGGCACGCCAAGGCCTATACGACGACTAAAAAACGGCCGGATAGTGCTATAGCCAAAGTTGGTAAACTGGTCGCCATTTTCGAGGAAAAACTGCCTCTTTTCAGGGAAGAAAAGTTCGAACCGGTCGAGGTTGGTCACCTGCTTATCCACATCTACCTGCGAGAAATCAGGATTTACCGTCAGGTCGAGGTTTAGACTGGAGGTGATACCGATTTTTGCATCCAGCCCTGCATCATGCCGCCAGCCTGCTTTTCCGCCGGTTTCATAATTTTTATTCACCCCTCCAAGGAGGTAAGGAATGATAGAAATATTCGGGCCTGCCGGAGGTGGTGCGCTATCCCATTGCAAGGTACCGGTATACGCCAGTGATGCGGTAGGGAATTGTCGCGGAACAGGCGCCCATGCCGACTTCTCCGTTGTCTTCAGGTCGTTGCGGCTGAAATTTATTCCCCATTGGGTGATGCCTTTTTTATATCGGATGGTTTTAAAAGGAATAGCAGCTTCAAATACCCATTTATCCGGGTAGTTTTTTACGGCAGATACCCACTTATTGTCCCAGCTCAGGTCCACTTTACCGCCTTCATACATGGTGCCATCCCACTGGGCTCCTGCGGCGTTTGCGCCGAAAGAGAAGCCGTTGGTCTGGTCTTCGAAGGGGTCCATGAAAAAGATAAAGTTATCATTCTTCAGAAAAGCAAAATCGCGGCGTAGCGATTCCACCATATAAGGGCCGTTACCGGTAGTATAGTTTTCCACGAGGATGTAAATACGTTGCTGATCGTACAACATGCGTACTTCCGTGCGAAGCTTTGCAGCGCTGGTATCCATCGGCAGCACCATATGAAAATCCTTTGCCACAGCAGCCTGTTTCCAGGCAGCTTCATCGATGATACCATCGATCTTTATCGGCGATGTTGCCCGGGTAATAAAGAGTTTATAGGCTTCGTTTTTCTTCTGTGCAGCAAGCAATACCGGCAGCAGCAACAACAGGCAAATCATACGTGGAATACGGAACACGGTAGTAACGTTTGGGTTCATCAACAAAATACAAAACAACCTTTGCAGATAAAAGCAAAAAAGCCTTCTCTACTGCGTAGAGAAGGCTTTTTTTGATGAGTGGTATTTTTACATTAGTTCTTGTTATTTCTCAGTTGCTCCTGTGGCACAGGAACCTTCACAGCAGTGGTTCTGCTGCTGCGGCCTCTGGTATCGAATACACGCAGTTTTACTGTTTTACCGGCAGCATTGATAGGGCCGTTATAAACAGGACTCTTCTGCGTAGGCTCTTCACCGTTAGTAGTATAACGTATCACCATACCCGGGAACTGAACGTTGGCGCTAACCGCGCTACCTTCTACCTGTGCACCAGGCGTAGGGATACGATAGTTATAACCACCGTTGAAATGATCGAGGCGTGGCAGTTCACGTTTGCCCACCACATTGGCGAATACGTTCCATGCCTTGTTGTACAGTTCATCTGCCTTCATTGGATCTGGCTCTGTTGCCCATGCCGGATCCTGCGCCCATGCTCTTTCTGCGAGGCCCAGTAATTTAGGCAGGATCATATATTCCATACGATCTGAATTGGTAACGGTTTCGCTCCAGAGCAATCCCTGGATACCTACGATATTATCTTTACCAAAACCGGTGAGTCTGTCTTTACCGGCAAATGTCTGCGGTGTAACAGGATCTCCTTTACCATCTACCTTAGAATTTTTATAATAATCGTAAGGGATGAAGTAGAAAGGTTTGTCGATATCTACAAAACCACCCCAGTAGAAGCCAGGCTCATCGAAGGATTTCATATATGCCATATCGAAGTAGAAGTTACTCACACCAGACAGCGCCACTTTATAACCTGCATTGGCCAGTCGGTATGCCAGGTCTTCCTGTCCGCCGCCGATAACATTGTTCCATACATTCAGCTGGAAGTTATCCCTGGCAAAATCAGGATTAGGAATACTTGCAGGATGTCCGTCCATAGTGGTTTTTCGCATACCTGCCTCTTCCCATCCTGCTGTTTGCAGACTGCGTGCTTTGAGGAGGTTATTCACTTTGCGGTAGTAGTAATACCAGAGATCATCTACATTTTTGATCTCCTTATTACTTTCCATCAATGCGATACATGCAGGTGACTGCTGGAATACACCATTAGGTACTTCATCGCCGCCCATGTGAACAGCAGTAAGTGGTGCACCCGCTTCTTTGTACATGGATTGCAGTTCAGCCACTACTTTATCGAGGAAGTGGTAAACAGAAGGCAGCGCAACGTTCATGACGTTGTCGTTCCAGTATTGAACAGAGTGGTATTGAGATTTATCATTTACATCGGAGAGCAGGTATTCTTCTGCTTCTTTCTGTTTGCCTTGTGCCATAAGGCGGTCGTAGCGTACTCTCATAGACTGTACAGCAGCGCGTGCGTGGCCCGGGCTTTCTATTTCCGGTAATACGCTGATATGACGTGCAGTGGCATACTTCAGGACTTCAATAAAATCTGCCCTGCTGAAATGCCCGGTACCGGCAGCATTGGTGCTATCAGGGCCTGAGCCGTAGCTTGGTGGCAGCATGGATTTGAAATCAGGAGTATGTCCTCTTCTGGCGCCTACTTCGGTGAGTTCAGGCAGGCCTGGGATTTCCAGTCTCCATCCTTCATCATCACTAAAGTGGAAGTGGAGGACGTTGAGTTTATACTGCGCCATTACATCGAGGAGGCGGAGTACATCTTTTTTATTGTGGAAATTACGTGCGATGTCGAGCATGAATGCACGATACCCGAATCGTGGGAAATCGTTCACCTGCACGGCCGGGATGCTGATAGATTTCTGCACTCCGGCCCATGCGGCAGGTGATATCAGGGCTTTCAGGGACTGAATACCGTAAAACGCGCCAGCTTCGTCAGCGGCGCTGATGGTAACACCTTGTGGTGTTACTTCCAGTTTGTATCCGGAAGATACCAGGGATTCGTCCCGTTTGAAATTGATCACCACTTTACCTGTCGCACGTTTGCCCATCAACGTTATCAACTCATTGTTGAGGAATTTAGCACTTTCGGCCAATTCAGGATCGGCCTTGATTTCCGGGAATGCATCCAGAACAAGGTTACCGCCGGTAGCGTTGTAAGATACCGGGGTAGGGAAAACCAAAGGCAGCTGGGATACCGGGATATCTTTTGTGCCTGCATTCTGTTTAAATATATGTCCGGCGGTTATCACGGCACTTTTATCGCCGGGGTAACGCATCAGTTGTTTTGCAGTAACAGAAGGGCGGATGCTGTAATCTTTGATAGCGAGGCCTTTTGCAGGTTGCTGGTTCCAGACTACGTATAGCCCTGAGGGTGCGTCTGTAAAGTTTACAGCCCAGGCGTCGCCGGTCATGTTCACTTTGAGGGAGTCGCCGGGAGCGATGCCTTTAAAATCTGCCGTGGGCGTGATTCTGTAAAGGTCTCCGTTGACGTGTTCCACTTTGATATTGCCGGGCAGCTCTCCTCCTTTCACCATTCTTACGAAGTTGAAATAAAGCTGCCAGTCCTTGGTAGGAAAGGGTTTATTTCCGGTGTTAATAAAGGTAAATGAAGAGAGGAACTGGGCTTTTCCCTGGTAGTTATTTTCAACTACTTCCCAGCTGGATTTCAGTTTTGCAACGTCGTAGGCGGAGTTTTCCTGGGCATGAACGTTCATGGATGCAGCTGCCATCAACATTGGAGCTACTACCAGTTTACTTAAATGATTAAACCTCATTTGTTGGATGAATTATGTAAGATCTTAAAATGGTTTTTTCCACAGCTACAAAGACGGGGCGCTCCTGGTATAAGTAATAATGGCATATTATCTTCTGGTTGATGGCCTTCCGGCTGAATTGCCGGCGCGTTGTAATATAATCACTTCGGGGCATATTTGCAAACGTTGCGAAAAAATGAAATATGTTTTTTGCAGTATTTGCAGGTTTTCTTTTCTAGTTAGATGTCCAACATTTATTCTTTTGTTTGTAATTATCCGCCCGCCTCCGGCGGGCGGATAATTACAAACAATCCCCGGTCGCCGAAGGCGACCGGGGATTGTTTGTGCAAAGCGCTGCAGAACATCATCTGCATACTGGCGGTACACTATTACCCAAAGCGATTGTAAAACTGAAAGTTTCCACTGCATCCGCTTTGCACCAAAACGGATTATAATCTTTATATTTAGATACACTTCTATGTAAAATACCTGTTTAGATATGGCAAAAGGATTTATTACTTTCTCTGTCGTTAGCTTACTGGCTGTAATAGTGCTGGGCTTTTTATTTCCATGGATCTGGTGGCTGCTGGTACTGCTGATTCCAGTTATTATAATGGGCATGATGGATATGCTGCAAACCAAACATGCGATTATCAGGAATTACCCTGTAGTTGGCCGTATGCGTTACTGGATGGAGGCAATGCGCCCTAAAGTGCATCAGTATTTTGTAGAAAGTGATATCGACGGGCGTCCTATTAACCGCATCGATCGTTCTACGGTTTACCAGCGTGCCAAAAGAGAGCTGGACTCCCAGCCTTTCGGCACCCAGTTCAACGTATATGCGGAAGGGTATGAATGGATGGCACACTCTATCCAGCCTAAGTCATTCGATAAAATGGACAAGGACCCACGTGTGACCTTTGGCGGTAAAGACTGTTTACAGCCCTATAGCGCCAGTATTTTCAACGTGAGCGCCATGAGTTATGGTTCACTGAGTTCGAACGCCGTAGAGGCCCTGAATGCCGGCGCCAAAATCGGCAACTTCGCCCATAACACCGGAGAAGGTGGTATCAGTGATTTTCATCTCAAACATGGCGGTGATATTATCTGGCAGATAGGGACCGGTTATTTTGGCTGCAGAGATGAACATGGTAACTTCTCGGATGAATTATTTGCAGAAAAATGTGCACTCCCGAATATCAAAATGGTGGAGCTGAAAATATCACAGGGTGCCAAGCCTGGCCATGGGGGTATTCTGCCGGCATCTAAAAACACACCGGAAATTGCCGCCATCAGACATGTAACCCCAGGCACTACCGTATTCTCCCCTCCTTACCACACTGCTTTTGGCAGCCCCAAAGAAATGATGCTGTTTATTGGCAGAATGCGTGAACTGTGTAAAGGAAAACCTGTAGGATTTAAATTGTGTATTGGCCAGCCTACAGAGTTTTACGCGATTTGTAAAGCAATGATTGCTACCAATATCTACCCGGATTTTATTACGATAGATGGCGGTGAAGGTGGTACCGGCGCCGCTCCGCCTGAATTCTCCAATTCAGTTGGTATGCCTATGTTAGATGGACTTGCATTTGTACACGATACGCTGAAAGGTTTTAATATCCGTAAAGATATCCGCCTGATAGCTTCCGGAAAAATTATGACCGGCTTCCATATCCTGCGTGCTATGTCGCTGGGAGCAGACACCTGCAACAGCGCCCGCGCCATGATGATGGCCATTGGCTGTATCCAGGCGCTGCTCTGTAATACCAATACCTGTCCTACCGGTGTGGCTACACAGGATAAATGGTTAATGGAAGGCCTGGTGGTAGCTGATAAAAAACAACGGGTAGCCAACTACCACAGAGATACCGTTGAAAGTGCGATTGAACTGGCTGCCGCAGCAGGTTTGCCGGAGCCGCATGAAGTGAGCAGAAATCATATGTACCGCAGGGTATTTATGAATACCGTGAAAACTTTCGAGGATATATATCCAAGTGTAAAAACAGGATCATTCGTTGATGGCAGCGCCGACGCCGCATTACAGGAGCAATTGGCTGGTATCTCCACAGACAGATGGTATTAAGACTATTTATATAAAAAAGCGGCTGTTTCTATTCTTGTAGAGACAGCCGCTTTTTCTTTTATCCTACGCTTCTACCCACATGCCTGTACGCTTTGCGAGATCAATTTTTTCCTGTCCGTGTTTAGTCATTAATCCTGTTGCGATCATTCGTTCCGCCCTTTCTATATTGGGTTTGCTCCATTTACTCTTTGCCTTTCTTGGGGTAAATGTCAGGTAGAAACTTTCGTCATCACGTTTTTTCGCTTTACTGTCTATCCACCCGAAGCAGAGTGCTTCTTCCGTTGCATCAATAAGAGAGATGCAGGGCACTTTACTTTTTTTATGGTATTGAATGAGCCATACCCCGGCTTCACCAGGCGTATTTTCCTCCAGCCACTTCCGCCATTCAGCTCTGGTAGTGGCATATACAGCTTGTCGACCGTCAAAGATTTCCATAACTAAGCGTTTTTCTGTTGCAGCATTTTCACGTAATGCGGGTTGGTCATGATACCGATGATATTGCCGAAGGGATCAGTCAGGGCTGCGGTTGCGAACCCGCTGCCTTCCTGGCCCCGTTCAGTGATGGGTTCAAATTCAGTAGCACCCAGGGCTGTCAGCTGATCGAAAGTAGCTTTGATATCATTTACATGCCAGTAGGTAATGGCGCCGCCAGTGGCAGCAGCTCTGGCCGCAGGCGCGTATTTGGCGTCTATGATACCCAGTTCGTGCTGATAGTCGCCCAGGCGGAATTCGAAGTATCCCGGCATATCGAAATAGGGTGCTTCACCAAAAAACTCCGTATACCATTTCTTTGCTGCAGCGTGATCTGCCGCATAAAAAGTAAGTGTTGCCATGCCGCGTAATACAGAAGATTGTGCCATTTGGATAGTTTATATAGGTTAATGATAAAACAAACTTAGCACCGGGTTTTGACAACCCTATGTCAGCAGGGTGGAAAGAAATTTGAAAATATTCACAATTATATATCGGGGTTTCTTACCAGAAGGTTACAGGGGGCAAAAAGAAACCGGCCCAATCTCTATGTTATAGAGATTGGGCCGGTTTACCTGATTTCTTTATTCTATCTGGCAGCTACGGCGCCGGTATTGCTCGGGTGGTATAAGCGGATGGCATTATCCCAACAGATCCGGTTCACCATATCAGCAGAAAAGTTTTTTACTATCAGTTGCAGGTCGCTTAGATTAAATGGCCGGAGAGCCCTGGTGGCAGGGAAGTCGGTGCCGAATATCAGTGCTGCCGGATTAATGGCCGTGATTTGTTTCATGGCTGGTACTACATCGAAATCGCAACGGCTGAAGCCGGTAGCTTTAACGATGGCTCCTTTTTCTACCAATGGCAGCAGGTATTTGAATCCTGCTTTAGACAGGCCCAGGTGGTCTATCACCACTTTAGGCAGTTTGCGCAGGGTGGTGGAAATACTGGGCAGCTGGCGGGAATCTACATATAATTCCACATGCCACTTTACGAGGTCGTATACACGAAGTGCCAGTTTTTCCAGGTAGAGGATACTCTCGGAGCCTCCGCGCTGGATATTAAACCTGACGGCACGTACACCGGCATCGTTGAGTGCAATAATGTCTTCATCCGGTGTGGTGGCCGGGATCTGCGTCACCCCTACAAAAGAGGGTCCCAGTTCTTTGAGGGCATCAATCAGGTATGACTGATCGAATCCCTGGAAGGAACCTGAAACCACAGCGCCGCCGGCAATTTCGAGATCAGATGTACGTTCTTTGTAATCTGCTACGGTAAAGGCTGGAGGCAGATAGCCCTGATTAGGCTGTAAGGGATGCTGATGGTCTATTATGTGCAAATGTGCATCGAATATGGGCTTTTCAAACATATCTCATCGCTTATGTAACGTAAGCTACTAAATTTAAGTGAAAGCGGGGCGCGGGTCTAGTTCTTTTTATCGTTTTTTAACATGAATTTTTTCTGCCTCCGGCTAAAGAAATTCATGTTAAAAAATAGGGGGTCACCGCAGGTGACCCCCTATTTTTTTGTGTATGCGGGTAATGCAGCTTACTCCATTGCAGAAGCGGCAGCTTCATCAACAAACCAGTGCAGTTCACCATCTTCAGGGCGAATCAGCTGGGAAGGATATTTGTCTGCATCGAAAGTACCTTCGATCACATTTTTCAGCGTAATGGCTTTGGCGGCGCCGGTAGCCATAAACAGTACGCAGGCTGCGCTGTTGACAACTGGGGCTGTCAGCGTAATGCGGTACATGTTCTGTGCTTCGAGCCAGAAAGCTTTCACCCAGGCATCCTGTTCGTGTACAATGGGTAATCCGGGGAAGAGGGACAACGTATGTCCATCATCTCCCATACCTAATAATACCAGGTCGAAGGTGATATCATCTTCATCATAATAAGAGCGGATAACTTTTTCATATTCCGCAGCAGCAGCTTCCGGCTCGATGTCTGTGCGCATCACATGGATATTATCCGGATTTACCGGTACCAGGTTAAGCAGCTCATCATACGCCATACGGGCGTTATTACGATCATCTTCGAAAGGAACGGCCCTTTCATCGCCCCAGAAAAAATGCAGTTTTTCCCATGGGATCATGGTATTGTAAGGTGCTTTTGCAAGCAGTTTATACAGTTGCTTAGGCGTACTGCCACCGGAAAGTACGAAGGTGAAGCGTTCCTGGCTCTGTAATACTTCAAGAATATAGTTGCTGATCCAGGCGGCCACGTTTTCACTGAGCTGGGCAGGATCTTTTGCTATATGTAATTCCATGAGATAAGGTTTTATAAAAGAAAACGGGCTAAGTGTATTGTGCTTAGCCCGTTGAAAATTTATTTTGTTGGTAAGTTGATCCAGCTGTGACCGTCGCGGGCAACGAGCACATCTGCCTCATCCGGGCCCCATGAATCGGGGGCATAATTCGGGAAGTCCTGCGGTGTGCGGTTTTCCCATGTTTCCAGGATTGGCATGATTACGCGCCATGCGGCATCTACCTGATCGCCACGCATAAACAGGGTAGCGTCGCCTTCCATTACGTCGAGCAGCAGGGTCTCATATGCTTCAGGTGCATGTTCTCCGTTTGCGGTGTCGTAGTTAAAGGTCATATCTACCGGGTCCAGGGTCATGGTCTGACCCGGGCGTTTAGCCTGGAACCTGATACGGATATCCATTTCCGGCTGAATGCTGATAGTCAGGCGGTTAGGACGCCATGTCTGGGCAGCTTCTGCAGGGAATGCGTAGTGAGGAGCTTCTTTAAACTGAATAACGATGTTGGTGGCTTTCTGGTGCAGGTATTTACCTGTACGCACGTAGAAAGGAACACCCTGCCAGCGCCAGTTATCGATATAGAATTTAACGGCGGCATAGGTATCGATATTGGAATTAGGGTCTACGCCTTTTTCTTCACGATAGCCTACTACCTGCTGTCCTTTCATCCATCCTTTGGAGTATTGGCCACGAACAGCGAATTCGTGTACTTTATCTGCGGTAATACGGCGGATGGCGTTGAGGACATCCACTTTTTTATTACGGATTTCGTTAGGATCGAAGGAAACAGGCGCTTCCATTGCCACCATGCAGAGTACCTGCAACATATGGTTCTGTACCATGTCGCGGAGGGCGCCTGCATTTTCGTAGTAGCCGCCACGGCCTTCCAGGCCAACGCTTTCAGCAGCGGTGATCTGGATAAAGTCGATGAAGTTACGGTTCCAAACCGGCTCAAACAGTGCATTTGCAAAGCGGAAGGCCAGGATGTTCTGAACGGTTTCTTTACCGAGGTAGTGGTCTATACGATAGATCTGTTCTTCCGTAAATTTGGTAGAGAGCAGTTCATTCAGTTCATGTGCACTTTTGAGATCATGGCCGAAAGGTTTTTCAACCACGATGCGGGTGCAATGTTTATCGTTACAGAGTTCGAGTTCACCGAGGCGGGTAGCGATATTAGGTACCAGCTGCGGTGCTACGGCGAGGTAGAAAATTACGGAAGGGTGAACGCCCCACTCTTTTTCTTTTTCGGCAACGAGCTCAGTAATTTTTTTATAGTCAGCCGGATTTTCAGCATCCAGTGAGATATAATTTACATGTTGGGAGAAGTCCTGCCAGTGTCCATTCTGTTCACCTTTACGACGGGAGAATTTGCTGATACCTTCCAGGAGGTGCTTGCGATAGTCTTCGTCGCTGTAGGGAGTACGGCCAAGGCCTGCGATAGCAAACTGTTCGGGCATCCATTCATCCAGAAACAGATTGTATAACGCCGGCGTTAATTTCCTGTAGTTTAAATCGCCACTGCCTCCGAAAATAAAGAGGATGGAAGCAGGAGGGCGTTTATGGATCTGCATATGTTATATTGAAGATGAAGATAATTTAGGGACGTTGCCATTCGGTATGGAATGTTCCTGGCATATCAATACGCTGATAGGTGTGGGCGCCGAAGTAATCGCGCTGTGCCTGGATCAGGTTGGTAGCCATTCTACCGGAACGGAAAGCATCGAAATAAGAAAGGGCCGACATTAAGCCACCTACCGGCATGCCTGCCTGCGCAGCCTGTGCTACCACACTGCGGGTGTTAGCTTCTACCGACTGTACCAGGTAAGCAACGCCTTTATCGAGAAGAATGTTGGCCAGATCAGCATTTTCTGTATAGGCTTTGCTGAATACTTCCAGGAGTACCGAGCGGATGATGCAACCACCTCTCCATACTTTCACTACTTCTGGTAAAGGAATGTCCATCTGCAGGTCGCGGGAGGCTTCATGCAGCATGGCTAAGCCCTGTGCGTAGCTGAGGATGGTAGCGAAGTATAAGGCATCGTGTACCTGTTTGATCCACATTTCAGTAGTTGCATGAATGGTGGTATCAGCAGGCGCTTTATACAGCTGTTCGGCCGCCAGTCGCTGGTCTTTATAACCAGAGATCGTACGCATGGCAACGGCGGTATCGATGGTTGGTACGGCTACCGGTAATTCCATGGCATCCTGAGAGGTCCATTTACCAGTACCTTTTGAACCAGCTTTATCGGAGATAACGTCTACCAGTCTGGCAGCAGTTTTATCATCTTTCTGAAGGAAGATATCAGCGGTGATTTCTACGAGGAAAGACTGTAGAGCGCCTTTGTTCCAGCTGTCAAACACCTGGTGGAGCTGATCGTTGCTGAGACCTGCGCCTTTCTGTAACAGCGTATATGCTTCACTGATAAGCTGCATGATCGCATATTCGATACCGTTATGCACCATTTTCACGTAATGGCCTGCGCCTTCTTTACCGAGATAAGCTACACAAGGGGTGTCGTTTACTTTTGCTGCGATAGCTTCCAGCATAGGTTTCACCTTGGCATAAGCATCCTGGTCGCCGCCTGGCATAATGCTAGGACCGGTACGTGCACCTTGTTCGCCACCGGAAACACCGATACCCATAAAATGGATACCTTTTTCGCGGAGGTATTTTACACGACGTAAGGTGTCGGTATAGTGGGAGTTACCACCATCTATCACTACATCACCCTTTTCCAGCAATGGAATCAATGACTCGATCACATCATCTACGGGTTGTCCTGCAGGTACCAGCATCATTAATTTGCGCGGGCTTTCCAGCAGTTGTACCATGGTAGCGAGATCGGCTACACCTTTCACGGTGGTGCCTGCCGTAGCAGCGGATTCCAGTGCGCCTGTCTTAGTGGCGTCCTTATCAAAGCCGATAACGGAAAAACCATGGTCAGCCATGTTGAGCAACAGGTTGCGACCCATTACCCCGAGGCCAATCATTCCAAAATCATATAAGCTGTTTGCCATAATGAAGAATAGTTACTATAAATGGAGGTGTAAAAGTAGTAGTTTTTCATGCAGGGCGTAGTTTTTTTTCTCCACTTTCCCGCACCATTGTTATATAATCAAATCATGCAAACGTTTGCATAAAATCAGCCATATCTGCCAAAATCCCCGAATAGCAAAGGAGTTTGTTGATAACAGCCTCCTTGTTTTCTACCTGTAATTACTACATAAAATAATTATATGTAATTTCTGTGTAATAAAATTTTTACAATTTCAGAACAAGAAACACTTCCTTATGTCGTATTCACTGTAATAAAACCTGCTATTATCAACAAACTCCTACTGCTTCTAAACAAACATTATCTCAACACAACTAAAAAGAAAAAAATAAAGGAACCGGCTGTTGTATGAAACACGCCGATTCCCTTCAAATTGCATTATTATGCTGAGTTACGGCCGGCATTGATAATGCCAAAGCTGCAACGCATCACCAATTTTTCATACGTCTCTTTGCCTTCACCGTTTTCCGGATGTGCATCCAGTTCACGGATTTTCAGCAACGCATATTGCTGGGCTGTCAGCAACGGCAGCACAATACGTTCACGCATCTGTATGGATAGCTGATCAATCGGACTGTTGGCCATCAGGTCGGTACCACCGGTCAGCATCAACAAATACTTTTTCGTGAGCTCGTATTCGTTATAGATCATATTCCATACTTCTCCGTACTGTGGATGCTTTGCCAGGTAAGCGGTCAGCGGGAAATAGCTTTTCTTCATGGCCATCTCACAGTTATCAAGGAGCGTACGGAAGAACAGGGAATGCTGGTACAGGTGCTGTACTGCAGACCACCGCCCGTGCTTATCCAGCTGCTCCAGCGCGCTACCCACGCCATAATAGCCAGGAACGTTCTGTTTCAGCTGACTCCAGGCGCCTACATAAGGTACGGCACGCAGGTCGTTGAGGTTCAGTTTGGCGTTGGAATTACGCTTGCTCGGGCGACTCCCGATATTCGCTTCTGCGTAGTAGCGGAGCGGACTCGCATGATCCAGGTAGCCCAGGAAGTGCGGATGAGTTTTTAATTTATTATAGGCGCTATAACCAGCATCAGCAAGCGATTGCAACAGGTGTTCCTCTTCGCTGGTGAGGGTTACCTCGCGGGAAGAGAACAGCTCATTGGAGATACCGGCATGCACCAGTTGTTCCATATTAAACTGTGCAGCATCAATGGTTCCGAAGTTAGAACTGATCGTTTGCCCCTGTATGGTTTGCTGAATTTCCTTATTGGCAATATTGCGGCCCATACTGGCGTAGAACTGGTGCGTTTTACCGCCACCACGTGCAGGAGGACCTCCGCGGCCATCAAAAAAGACTACACTGATACCATATTCTTTGGAGATCTTGCTTAGTTCTTCTTTTGCTTTGTAGATACTCCAGTTGGCCATCAGATAGCCTCCATCTTTGGTACCGTCAGAGAAACCGAGCATGATGGTTTGTTTGCAGCCACGGCGACGCAGATGCTCCCTGTAGTCGGGGTTCTCATAAAGGTTTTTCATGACGCCACCCGCATGACGCAGGTCATCGATCGTTTCGAACAGCGGCACGATATCCACAGACATCTCTTCTTTTTTCCAGCCGCTAAGCAGGAAAAGGCCATACACTTCCATTACGCTGAGGGCGCTGGTGCTATGGCTGATGATGTACCTGTTACAGCCTTCTTCTCCGTTTTCCTGCTGGATTTTACGGATGCTGCCGATTGTCTGGATGGCATCTTTATGCAACGGTAATTCCAGTTTCGCAATATCAACAGGTTGTGTAACCTTTAATAATGCCGCGATCTTATCCTGCTCATTCAGCGAAGAATAGTTGGCCGGCAGCGAATCGGAGACAGTGGCGATAGTGTCCAGCAGTGCTTCGTGTACAGAGCTATCCTGGCGTATATCCAGTGTGGCAAAGAACAGTCCGAAGATCTGTACCTTACCGATCAGGTTATCTACCAGGTGTACAAAGAGGCCGTTATGCTCTTCAATAATAGTTTTACGTATATCCGACAGCGTACCCAGTATTTCCTGCTGGGTAATATCAGAGATATGACCAGGCTGGAAAAGGTTTCTGGAGAGTTTCTGTTCCAGGGCAGCTACTACGTTTTCTACATTCTTGAAGGTAAGGCGGCGTTTGAGCGATCTTACTTCCCTGAAGTAGCATTTCATGATGGAAGCGCGCAGTGCTGCGGCTACTTCCACGGTGGTAGGCGCTGTCACGAATGGATTTCCGTCCCTGTCGCCACCGGGCCAGAAGCCCATACGGAGTACGGAAGTTTCGTTGGTGATGGCGCCGGGGAACTGACCTTTCATGAAGGACATGATGCGGCCGCCTGCCTGGTAGAAGATATTTTCCAGGAACCAGACCAGGCTGATAGCCTCGTCGTAGGGGGTAGGCTTTTCTTTTTTGAAGAAAGGCGTTTTACCCAGTTGCTGCAGGTAGGAGTTTACCTGTGCGGTATTATCTTCGATCAGGGCTTTTGCCAGGTCGTTGATGATACCCAGCACTTCGCTTGGATAGAATTGTGTAGGATGAGCGGTCAGGACGAGGCGAACGGAAAAATCCTTTAATTTTTCCTTCAACTCATCTTGTGCCTGTTCCTGCACCACTTCCGACTGGAGGTGGCGGAGGGTACCGGCGCCTTGCATGTCGCGGATATGGCGGAATGCAGCATCTTCCAGGGCATCGAATAATACTACTTGTCTTTCTGCGTATTGAACAAACCGGAACAGTAAGTCAATTTTCTTTTGTTCGTCCTTGTAATT
Source organism: Chitinophaga sp. Cy-1792 (assembly GCF_011752935.1). Classification (NCBI taxonomy): domain Bacteria; kingdom Pseudomonadati; phylum Bacteroidota; class Chitinophagia; order Chitinophagales; family Chitinophagaceae; genus Chitinophaga; species Chitinophaga sp. Cy-1792. Next base: position 87,008 of record NZ_VWWO01000003.1, on the reverse strand, counting down.
GGTGTATTGATCGAAGAAGGAGTCCAGGATTTCCTGGGGGCTCCCGCCTTTGGCGTACCCTTCTTCGCAGTGGAGCAAGAAAAGCGACAGGAATATTCCCGTCTTTTCCACGCGATGGAATGGCAGCGAAGTGAAGAGGCTGTTATAAAGCTGAAACTTTGTCCCAACCAGATTCTTAAACTGTTGCAAAGAATTATTAACCGGCGCTTCCATAACTATATATTCCTTTAAATTGGTCGAAGATGCGAACTAAGCGGCCGTTAAATTAATAATAATTCCGTTTAGTTGTTTATAATCGAAACGAGTTATTTTTTAATTATTTTTTTACAAACAGTCAAAATGCTTGAATTTTATCAAATATAATATAACGAAAACGTTCACTGTGACGGCTATAGGTTAATATACTATTATAATAAGGTTAAGGAGGCTATTGTTTAACAACAAAGAAAAAAAAGAAAAAAGGGCCGGTCTTTATGGATGACCGACCCTTTAGGAAAATTGCAATGACTGAAAAGTGATGATTTTGTGTTAACTGTTTGTTGGAACTCTCCAATGGCGGAAGGAGAGGTTTTTGATACTGTCCATTTGATCCGTTGATAGCAATTCTTTACCAGGACTTAGTTATTCGTTAAGCGGAAGCTGATAGGCAACGTATAGTATACTGCAACATACTGTCCGTTTTGCCTGCCGGGTTTCCACTTAGGCATGCTTCTCACTACCCTGGCGGCTTCTTCCTCGAGTCCGCCGCCTTTATGGGCACCGGTGAGCTTTACTTCTGAGATACTGCCATCTTTCCAGACAACAAACTGAATATAGACGGTGCCTTCAATACCATTTTCCTCTGCCACCCTTGGATAATGCACATTGTTATTGAGGTATTTCATCAGGGCTTTTTCACCACCCGGGAATTCCGGCATGATTTCCACAAAGCTGACAATTTCTTCGCGGGCCTCTGCCACCGGAGGTTTCACAACTCCATCACCTCCATTACCTTTTAATAAATCAGCTACATTATCAGCTCCTCCCTCTACGCCCACTTCATTTTTATAACCGATGGCATGATCTCTCAATTCATCATGTGTTGGCACTTCCTCTTCCACATTTTCGGAGGTTACTACCGGCGCAACATACTTATTCATTGTTGCCAATGGCGGAGGTGTAGCCTGCGTAGCAGGTGGTGGAGGTAATACCGGAGGCTTTTCTGTAATAGGATCGATAGGTGTTGGCATGATCGTAACAGGAATCAGCGGTTTGTGTATCCGCTCTGTATGGTTTGCGTCGGCGTTATTCCATATATAACCGCCAACCATTACCAATACTATACTTGCGGTTCCCATAACGGCATTGCGTACACGTGCGTTGTAACGGCTGCGTAATTCGTAAGCGCCATACTCTTTGTTTCTGCCTGCAAACAGAATATCGAGGAATTCTTCATTCCGGATTTTAGTTGAGTCCATGGTAAATTGCTTTTATAGTAGATGTTGGGGAAAATGTTTTTCCATAAAAGCATTTATAATTTTTTTATGTAGATGATTATGGCGAATATTTTTTCCCTTTTTCCCGTGCCTTCGGCACGGGAAAAAGGGAAAGGGGGCGCCCGCCGCTGGCGGGCGCCCCCTTTCCCTGGGATAAGATACAAATGGTGAAAGCATATATCCTTATGGCAATTCTCACGGGGGAGCGCCACTTTCCAAGGATAAGATGCAAATGGTGATAGCATACATCCTTATGACAACGCTCACGGGATACCGGCCCTTTCCAGGGATAAGATGCAAATGGTGAAGGCTTCTATCCTTATGGCAATTCTCACGGGGGAGCGCCACTGTCGCAGGTAGCGCGCAAATTTTAAGGCTGAAAATAAAGAAGTCCCGATGTTTACATCGGGACTTGCTGGCACTGGGCACCCTTCCTGAAAACAGGTGGTTCCTATATTTTGTTAGGCTTTCCGAAAAACGTATAACCGAAGCAGTTAGTCAGTTATATGAAATAATTGTTGTAAAGATGATTGTAACCTTCTAAATCTATTTCTATTACTCATAAACAAAAGTGAACAATGATGAACAAGCAGCGTAATATATAGTAAACAGACAATTTCTTTTAAACTGACAGTTCATGGGACCATCGCCAACAAACCCCACCAGTATTGTTTGCAACAATGCCCCATGGAACTGAGTTTAACTTGTGCTTCATATAAATACCTTACAGCTGGTATCTACTGGAGCCTTCAATACTTTAAGCAGAATTCCGGCTGATAATGCCGGGCGGTGCGGGTAGGCATGATACTGAAAAATTTACCACCAATAAATTTGCAGCATACCGTCCCCGCAGCCTCTCCAGGCATTCTATTTACAGCTTACAGAACGCAAGATCTTTCAGCTCAGCAACAACTGCTACAATAGCAGCTTGCCGGATGATAACGGGAACAGGTATCGGAAATTATTGATAGTCGCGCGTCAGAACGCGTGCCACGCAGGTTGTGCTGTTTCATAGTGTACTCGTTTACACGTAAATTATTAATCTGGCACAGCACCTCGCTGGTGGCTCTAAGGATGCCGGGAGCAATTGCCGCTCTCCCTTTGCAATAGTAAACTTATTAGTCTACTGAAATGGTAGACAAATATACATCGAGTTTTAATATTTCCAAACAGACATACAAAAAAATTCAAAAATATTTTTTTCTCCACAGCAGCCTCTTAACAGGGATTTTACGGGTTGCTCCAAAATGCTATAATTTTGCAGTATGAAAGAACATATAAAGAATATTTTGCTCATCGTATTAGGCGCATTCATCTTTGCGGTGGGTATAAATTATCTCGCCATACCCAATAAACTCTCTGAAGGCGGCGTGATCGGCTTAACCATCGTAACCTACTACTATTTCGGATGGTCGCCAGGCATAATGAACTTCCTGATTAATGCCGTATTGATCGTGGTGGGCTACCGGGTGCTGGACAAACGAACCATGTATTACACCATACTGGGGATTATCTTCTGCTCCCTCTTCCTCTATATCACAGAAAACCACGCCACACCGGTAACTCAGAACACCCTGCTGGCCTCTGTTTTTGCCGGGTTACTGGTAGGTATCGGCATCGGGCTGGTATTTCTCTCCGGTGGTACCACCGGCGGTTCCGCCATTCTTGCCCGCCTGGTAAACAAGTTCACAGGGCTCTCCCTCGGCAACGCCATGCTCATCTTCGATATCATCGTTATCCTCATATCTTCCTTTATCATCGGTATAGAAAAAACCATGTACACCTTTATAGCCGTGTACATTGGCGCCAGAACAGTCGATTTTATCGTGGATGGCCTCAACACAAAGAGAGCCGTTACCATTATCTCCCAGAAACCGGAGCTAATAGCTGACAGGATCACCAGGGAACTGGAAAGAGGATGTACCGTATTACATGGCCACGGCGCCTATACCAAAGAACCCAAAGAAGTACTGTACGTAGTAATTGGCAAGCAGGAACTGATGCGGTTGAAAGCACTGGTACAGGAAAGCGACGCGGAAGCATTCCTCGTGATACATGAGGTACACGAAGTACTGGGAAGAGGTTTCTCGATGTAAGTAATTATAAAGCAGATAAAAAAACGCGTCTTTACCGGGTAAAGACGCGTTTTTTGTTTGTATACAGGTAGATGATTACTTACTTACACCTGTGATTTTACGGATCAGCTGTACTTCACTGCTGTCGTAAGGACTGCCATCCGGATGAAAAATATCATGGAACCAGACTGCCGGCTCGCTGCCATCAGGCTTAGGATCGCTCCAGGCGTATTTGGTATTGGTTTTACCGGAAACCAGCCCCCAGCTGTAGGCGCCGATATGCTGATCATGCAGCAAAGGCAGGATATTGGCAAAATGGCTGCCCCGGGTACGTGCCATATATTCTGTACAAATCAATGGCTTATTGTACTTGCGCAGACTATCAATCGCCTCCTGGTGCGCTTTTTCATCGTTATAGTTATGATAGGTAATTACATCGGAAGTTTCCAGCTGAAATGCGTTCAGGTTTACCAGGTGAGGGTCCCAGACACCGGCAGTCAGTGGTTGCGTTAAAGCCACTTCCCTCCCCCAGCTGAAAACATGTTGCAGCAGGTTCATGCTGGAGTCGCCGTAGCCGGAGTTACCGGGCTCGTTGTAAACGTCCCACATCACAACACGCTTATCATCCTTAAAGGTATTGAGTACATCAGTGACGTACTGATGCAGGGTATCCATCAGCAGTTTGCCTTTTTCACCAAGGATATCAGATCCGGGATCACGCACCCAGCCGGAGTTGTGGATGCCTGGCTTAGGCGCTGGTTGCGTGCCTGCCTGCGGGTGGTCGTTCCAGCAGTCATCAAAAAACACGAACAAGGTGGAAATGTGGTGTTTATCAGCGATGCTGAGGTATTTGTCCATCCTTTGCTTAAATCCCTGCGGGTCCTGCTGCCAGGCGATGTGGTGCAGGTATACCCTTACGGAATTAAGTCCGATGCCTTCCGCATATCCCAGTTCCCTGTCGATAGTAGCGGTATCAAATGTAGCGGCCTGCCACATTTCCAGCTGATTGATGGCTGTGCTGGGAATAAAATCCGTACCCCGGAGCCAGGGCTGTTTTGCGTACCAGTCGGTCGCTTCTTTTGTTGTCCATACTTTTCTTTCGGGCCTGGTGCATCCAATGCACAGGACAGTAACCATTAAAACGTGGAAAAGGAATGCTTTATACATAACGGGTTGAAATTTTCATTGTTGAAAGCATGGTGGAAATCTCTCTAAAAATATAAAAATAGCAACTGCCTGTATATTGTTTTTTTCCTGCAACTTGTTTTTTGGGAGATAGATTTTTATATTGTAAACGGCTCAAACGCGCCAATTCATTCCTTACCATCTTATCAACCAAATTTCGGGATATGACACAGCCCTCCCAAAGATTCCTGCCCCTGGATGTTTTCCGTGGCCTGACGGTATGTTTTATGATTATCGTTAACACAGGAGGCACCGGCGGGGTATATGACCCATTGGAACATGCCGCCTGGCATGGTTTTACGCCAACAGACCTTGTATTTCCGTCCTTCCTTTTTGCTGTAGGTAATGCGATGAGCTTTACCATGCGCAAGTTTGCCAATATGCCACAGTCGGAAGTACTGGGCAAAATCTTTAAACGAACCGCTATTATTTTTCTGCTGGGATTTCTGATGTACTGGTTTCCGTTTGTACATCATAGTGAAGAAGGGATTGTATTCACCAAATTTGAATATACCCGTGTATTTGGCGTTTTACAGCGTATTGCCCTGTGCTACTGCTTTGCATCACTGCTGATCTACTATTGCAGTAAACGTGTAGTTATTACCGTTAGTGCCGTATTATTGCTGGGCTATTGGGCCGTGCTATGGTTCTTCGGCACTCCTGGCGACCAGTATGGCATTCATGGAAATGCCGGCCTGGCACTCGACAAATTCCTGCTGGGCGACAATCACCTGTACCATGGCGAGGGTTTTCCTTTTGATCCGGAAGGCTTGCTGAGTACTTTCCCTGCAATTGTCAACGTAGTGGGTGGTTACTATACAGGTTTGTTTGTGCAGAAAGCAGGCAAAACACTTCCTGGCATTGGCCGCCTCGTAATGGCAGGTGTAGCGCTGATCGCACTGGCCTTACTCTGGAATACCGTATTCCCTATCAATAAAAAACTCTGGACCAGCTCCTATGTATTTCTTACTGTAGGCATAGATCTGCTGATATTATCGCTCTTAATCTACATCATCGATATTTTACACGTTACCTTCGGAACAGGTTTCTTTACCGTATTCGGGAAGAACCCGCTATTTCTCTACTTATTGTCGGAAGTACTGGCGATATTGCTATACTTCTTTATGATTGGTAACGTGAATGCCTATACGTGGATTAATGAACATATTTTCCAGGCTATCTCTCCCGGGAAATTCGGTTCATTACTATTTTCTCTCGGCTATATGCTGCTCTGCTGGCTGGTGGGTTTCATCCTGGACAAGAAGAAAATTTACGTTCGGGTATAAGCAGTTATTGTTACATTAGCAGTAAAATATCTGTCGATGGATCTCTCATTAAAAGGTAAGACAGCCTTGATTTGCGGCAGCTCGCAGGGCATTGGACTGGCTACAGCGGTAGAGCTATCGCTGCTTGGTGCCAATTGTATCCTGCTGGCAAGAAATGAGGAACGATTAAAAGCGGCCTTATCCACACTGCATACTGGTCACGGTCAGCATCACAGTTATGAGATCGCTGATTTTTCCGATATCAATGAGGTGATCAGCGTAGCAAATGAGCTGGCGGCTGGTAAACCCATTCATATTGTGATCAACAATACCGGCGGGCCGGCATCCGGGCCTATCCTGGAAGCTGAAACACAGGCTTTTGCCAATACCTTTGAACAGCATGTACTTTGCAATCAGGTGCTGGCGCAGGCATTGGTGCCAGGCATGATCACCGCAGGCTATGGCCGCATCATCAATATCATTTCTACTTCAGTAAAAGCGCCGCTGAAAAACCTGGGCGTATCCAATACCGTACGCTGGGCAGTAGCCTCCTGGGCAAAGACACTCGCCAACGAGGTCGCTGAACATGGCATTACCGTGAATAACGTACTGCCAGGCAGCACCAGTACAGGCCGACTGGCATCCCTCTTTGAAGCAGGCGCCAAAAAGAATAATACTACCGCAGAAAAGGTAGCCGAAGAAGCGAAGAAGGAAATTCCTATGAAGCGCTTTGGCACACCGGAAGAAGTAGCGGCACTGGCTGCTTTCCTCTGCTCTCCTGCTGCCAGCTATATCACTGGCACCAGTATCGCCGTTGATGGCGGGAAAACTCCCGTGATGTAAAGGCTGCATATTATTTTAAAATCTTTATAAAAGGTCGTCTCTACCGGGTAGAGACGACCTTTTTCCATTTAATTACACACAACAAAATATGCGCAAATGTGTTAATTCAAATCGTACCATCACAATCTGAAATCATATGAAGGTAGCGCTGTTCATACCTTGTTACATTGATGCTATTTATCCTGAGGCAGGAATAGCCACCCATGAGCTATTGGAGCGTTTTGGTGTAGAAGTGGTATACCCCCTGAATCAGACCTGTTGCGGCCAGCCTATGGCCAATGAAGGCGACAACGCCAACTCCGCAGCCGCCGAACAGCTATTTGTGGAAAATTTTAAAGGGTTCGATTATATCGTAGGGCCGGCAGGCAGTTGTGTAAAGCATGTGCGTCAGCATTTTGATGCCATCCCCCAAACGGAAGCAGTTACACAGGTACGCAACAATACCTGGGAGCTGGTAGAGTTTCTGCACGATGTGCTGGGTGTCAGCGCCTTTCCATGGGCTTATTTCCGGTATAAAGCTAGTCTGCATAACAGTTGCAGTTCTATTCGCGGCCTTCACATAGCGCAGCCCAGCGAACATATGGGCCCGTATTTCAACAAAAGTGAGAAGCTGCTGCAAATGGTGGAAGGGCTGGAGCTGGTGCAGCTGGACCGCCCCGACGAATGTTGTGGTTTTGGTGGCACCTTTTGCGTGACAGATGAAGCAGTAAGCGCCCGTATGGGGCTGGACCGAATCCATGATTATCTCAGGCATGAAGCGGAGTTTATCATTTCTCCGGATATGTCGTGCCTGATGCACCAGCAGGGCATTGCCAGGAAAGCCGGCATGCACCTGAAGTTTATACACATTGCACAGGTATTGAACGGAGGACCTTTTTAACCGGATCATATGTCATCAAAACGTGTGGATGTAGCAGCCAATGCTGCTGCTTTTATTGACAAGGACGATATTCATGAACCCTTTCATGATGAGCACCTGTGGGCGGCAAGGATGAAAAGAGATGCTGCTGCCAGGGCTGTTCCTGAATGGGAAGCATTGCGTGATCTGGCTTCGCAGATAAAGGCCCATACGCTCACCCATCTTGATCATTACCTGGAGCTGTTTGAAGCGAATGCAACACGGCATGGTGCAAAAGTATACTGGGCCCGCGATGCCGCAGAACATAACCAGCATGTACTGGATATTCTTTCTTCCAGAAATATAAATTCGGTTATTAAGAGTAAGTCCATGCTGCAGGAAGAATGTAATATGACCGCCTTCCTCGAAACCCGTGGCATCACCGTTACGGAATCCGACCTGGGAGAGCGTATACAGCAGCTGGATAATCAGCCGCCCAGTCATATAGTCATGCCTGCCATTCATAAAACGGCAGGAGATATTGCGGAGATATTTGCCAAAGCTATCGGTACAGACCCCAATAATGCAGACCCGCAGTACCTTACTGAAGCCATGCGGCAGGATGCGCGGCAGCGCTTTCTGAAAGCCGGCGCCGGTATGACAGGGGCTAATTTCGCCATAGCAGAAACCGGCAGCTTCGTGGTATGTACCAACGAAGGCAATGCCGATATAGGCGCCAGCGTGCCGCCGGTGCATATCGCTTCCATAGGTATAGAAAAACTGTTGCCGAAGGTGCAGGACCTGGGAATATTTATCCGGTTGTTGTCGCGCAGTGCCCTGGGGACGCTGGCTACGCAGTACACCTCTCATTTTACCGGCCCCCGGAATGGTGGAGAACTTCATATCATACTTACCGATAATGGCCGAAGCAAGCGGCTGGGGCTTCCCGACTTCTGGCATTCGCTGAAGTGCATTCGTTGCGGCGCCTGCATGAATACCTGCCCGGTGTACCGCCGTAGCGGCGGATTGGCTTATGGCGCTACCTATTCGGGGCCTATCGGTATTATACTTGATCCTACATTTGATGAATCCAAATACAGCGAATTACCTTACCACTCTACCTTATGTGGCTCCTGTACGGAAGTATGTCCGGTGAAGATTGATATCAGCGACCAGATATTAAAATGGAGGAAGGTAATGGCAGAGAAGAAATACCTGCCTATCAGCAGGCGACTGGCCTTTGGCGCGGCCGGAAAGGTATTTGAGCACCCCGGGTTGTTTCATGGTGCGGAAACGGCTGCCAGCGCAGCTATGAAAATCACGCCTCATTTTTTACTGTACAATCGTAGTCTGAACCCGTGGGGGCGTCACCGTGAGTTACCGCATTTCGCAAAGCAAACCTTCAGAGAATGGTACCTACAATATAAACAACCAGACAAGGAACCATCACCAAAAGAACTTTAAACCGCAACTTTTACATCTAAAACCCAGCAAGATGAATCTCAACCCACGTGACCAGGTAATGGAGGCCGTTCGTAGCAACCTCCCCTCAGAAAAGGTAGCCTATCCGGAAACACCGGCATTCGCTAAAACCATTACAGTTATGTTACCGGCATTTGAAGAACGTATCAGAGAGGCGGGCGCCACCCTGTATAAACCGGCTAGTCTGGCAGCAGCACAGGCTTTGCTGGAAGAGCAGTATGGAGATGCCAGCGTGATCTGTTCAGCCACCCCTGACCTGAAAGGTAACCTCGACATTCACAGCATTAAGAACCCGCATGACCTGGCCGATGTAGATGTTGGTATTATCCGTGCGCGTTTTGGCGTTGCTGAAAATGGAATGGTATGGCTTACGCAGGAAGACCTGGTGGTCAATTCACTTGGATTTTTATCTCAACACCTGGTCATCTTACTACAACCAACAGAACTGGTAGCAGATATGTACGATGCCTATATGCGTGTATTCCTCGACGATACTGCCTATGGCTGTTTTATGATGGGGCCGTCTGCAACGGCAGATATCGGGGCAGTATTAGTCCATGGCGCCCAGGGTGCGCGTAGCTTAAGTGTTTATCTTGTTTAAATATATCTTCCCGCAATCAGGCTAGCATGGCAGATTATAACTGATACTATATAATTTGCCATTCCTGAATTGCAGCTGAAGGCCGGCATCACCATCGGGCGACTCGCGCAGCATGAGCATTTCTGTACTGCCTTCATTATCCGCCTGTCTGGCGGCCATTGGAAACAGTTTGCGTGCCTGTTCCCAGGTGGTGGCGGCCGAAAGGGAAATTTTGCCGCTGGAGATCACCGCCGTGGGTGAAAACACGTATTTGTCGCACACTATAGAATCGCGGCATAGTTCAAACCTGGAACCATGGCGGTAATAATAGGAGAACTCATCATCAAACTGCGCACCGCATACCTCTTCGTAGTCGGGTGTAACCAGACTATCAGCTTTTCCCCAAAGCGCTTCAAATTGCTGGCGGGGGCCATATAAAGGCAGGTGTTTATCTACAACAGACCTGGAAAAATCAAATACTTCTATCTTTTCCCAGTCTATATCTGCATGGGCTTCCTGTACGCCATTCCACTCTGACCCTGTTATTTCCGCATCTTCTGCCGGTGCTGCCACTGCCACCTGTTCTGTTTCGTCTGTGGCCGGTTGGTTGTTACACGCAACTGCCGTTGTCATCAGCAGTATACACATCAATTTATACATAGGCGTTTCCCCGGACTACCGGCTTTTTCGTTTAGCCATTCGGGCTATTCTGAGATTCACTAAGTTATAAACTTTCCGTTATTGTAAGCTATCCTTGCAAATTTTTGATCCCTAAGCATAATACTATCGAAAAATGATAATTTTATGCAATCGTTTGCATAAAACAAAAATCAGTTCTATATTGGATCTAAATATCCACACCCGTTATGACTAAACTAGCCTTACTATGCCTTGGACTCGGCATTTCCGGTATATGTTCCGCGCAGGACATAGACGATGCCGCGGTTGTCCGTAAAGTAGCTGATTACGCGGTTGCCCATGCTGCCTTTAAGTTTATTGGAGATAATAACCAGACTTATACAGTAAGTAAAGACATTCCCGCCAGCGTTAAAGCGAAAATCTCCGATCATTTAAGTGAATGGCATTATCCTAACGGGGTATTGAATATTGCCATGGTGGACCTGGGTGCTTACCTGAAAGATGACAAGTACAGCAATTTCGCCAAACAGCATGTGGCTTTTGCTTTTGACAACTATAAATATTTTGAAGCCCGTCAGAAAGCCGGGGAGAAATATTCCGGCTATCCATTTAACCAGCTCATCAATACCAGGGTACTGGACGATTGCGGGGCTATGGGGGCCAGTGTTATCGATGTGTATAACTCCGTGAAACGCCCGGATTATAAAGCATATATCGACAATGCAGCAAATCATATCAGCAATAAGCAGGAGCGCCTGCCTGACGGAACGTTATGTCGTCCTAACCCTTACAAATGGACGCTGTGGGGCGATGACCTGTATATGAGCGTTCCTTTCCTTGCCAGGATGGGAAAACTGAGTGGTGATAAAAAATATTTCGATGACGCAGTAGCGCAGATAAAACATTTTTCCCACTACCTCTGGGACGAGAAAGCAGGCTTATATGTGCATTACTATTACGAAGACCTGAAAAGACAGGGCGTTGCACACTGGGGCCGTGCCAATGGCTGGATCATGCTGGCAAAAGTGCAGCTGCTGAACTACCTGCCGGAAAATCATCCGGGTCGTGCAGAAGTCATTGCTGACGTAACCAGGCAGATACTCGGCGTGGCGCCTTATCAGTCGGCCAGCGGTATCTGGCACCAGGTACTCGATCGTAATGATTCCTATACAGAAACTTCCTGCACCGCCATGTTTGTGTATTGCATCGCGAAAGGTGTTAACGATGGCTGGTTAGACAAACGTTATATCACCATTGCGGAAAAAGGCTGGGAAGGACTGGTAAAAGAGAAGATTACAGAAGACGGGCAGCTGAAAGACGTTTGCATCGGCACCAATACCTCTGCGGATATTTCTTTCTACTATAACCGCCCGACAGAGCTGAACGACTTCCATGGCGTTGGCCCTGTAATTGAGGCAGGTATTGAAGTAGCAAGATACCATGCGGCTAATCCGCCAAAGAAAAAATAATCGTGAATCAAATATGAATAAATCACAAGGGTGCCTTTTTACAGGCACCCTTTTTTTATATGGCTGATTGTTGATTGGTGGTACAGGTAGCCAGATTTCGGCCAATACCATTCTTTAAGATCGGACTAGTTACTTATTCAGTAATTTCTTTAGCTCTTCGTCGCAGGATTTGAAATTGTCCCAGACCATTTTGTCCTGGTCCAGGCATACGGTCCCTTTGTATTTCATGGTTATTTTATTTTTCCGGAGGATAACCTGGTAGTATTCAGGCGCATCGGGAGAGTTTTCCCAGGTGACTACGCCTTTTTCATTAATGCCTCCGCTGAGTTTATCTTCGATGAGGAGATTAATTTTTTTACGCAGACTGTCGGGGAAGTCGTAGCTGAAATCTTTTTTAACGAGACAGGTATCTTTGTTGGTGTAACCTGTAGGGGTATACGCAGCTGCAGATTTCCTGGTGCATAGCAGTATCGTCACTGGTATTACCAGTAATAAAAGGGATTTGAGATGAATTTTCATGGCATGTGGAATTAATGATGAATGGGAGTTAAGTATTCATTCAGATGCTTATCAGTTTACGATCGTGTGGAATTACAGACTTTGGTTTTGGTTCTTTGTACCTATTATTAAAATACTATATTTATCTGACTTTACAAAAAATAATCCCGGCGGAAGCCGGGATTCTATGATTATAATGTTTCAATTGTAAACCCCAAAAATCATTAAAAGGATACCACAAGAAGGGGTTCGTCTATTTGTATATTCTCAAGAGATGAAAGCGATCCACATCAGACTGAAAAACCGCTGTAATCCTGCTTATTGATTTTTCTGTTGCAGGCTCCAGAGTATTTTCCTGTCATTCTCTGAAAATCCGGGCAGTGTATCCTGTGGGATAAAATGCCTTTTAAAGGCCATCACTGCGGCGGAGGTATCTCTTATATCGTAACCGATTATACGAAGTGCCTGAAGGTCGTTGAAGTACTGTGGTACGGAGATATTGGTGGTATCATCGTACCAGAGTCCGAAGCCTTTTTCGGCAAGTTGTTGCCATGGGAATAGTCTGCTGGGGTCATTTTTCCTTACTGGTGCGATATCTCCGTGTCCGATAAAATTAGCGACCGGGATGCTGTAGCGGTGTTTCAGGGAGTCCAGGAGTATGATCAGGCTTTGGATCTGGACATCCGGGAAGGGCTCAGCACCGTTATTATCGAGTTCAATCCCTATGGACGATGAGTTAATATCTGTCAGATTTCCCCATTTGGCGAGGCCACCATGCCATGCCCTGAGGTAGTCGTTCAGCATATGATGTACCATACCATTTCTGCATACTACGTAGTGGGCGCTTACCTGTGTCCGTTCAAGGGTGAAGGTTTTCAGGGTCTGCTCACAGGAGTTCTGGGCAGTATGGTGGATGATAACAAAATTTGGTTTACGCAAATTGAAATTGGTAGTACCTACCCAATATGGGGCCTGAATACCGTCGGCGCCTTTTAAACCGGAGGGCTGTTGCTTTACCGTTTTGCTGAGCGCCTTCGCCTGGTGGCGGTATTTTTTGTTCGTGGCCGCATAAGGGTTATGTGCACATCGGGTGCAACACAATAGCATCAGCATTGCTGTTGCGAGTCCGGCGATGTTTTTCATCGTACTATTCATCATAAGTTACTTTTAATTGATTTTACGATCAATGATTTTGGTCATCGGTTTCTGGAAGCTGCTATCAATAAGGTTTTTATCTACAGAAAAAATAAAAAAAATGGATTTAGCTGATTTTTTGTGCAAAAATAGCGCAGTTATCAGTGCCGGAAAGGCCGGGCTGAAACGATAAAAAACGTTATCAGCTGTTAGTCTGTAAAGAAGTTGACAGGAGTTCTTTAATAATTTTCTTCCTGGTTTCGAGCATCAGTTGTGTCAGTTCTCTTGTTTTTTGCAGTACAGGCATTTCAGCAGTTTTAGGAGATCCTGCATGAAATGGCGGTTGCGGGTTATATTCCAGCTGGAGCTGGATTACTTTGGCCAGCTCTTCACCTGCGATGGTGGCCGCAAAGGATAGTCCGAAGTCGATGCCGGCAGTGACGCCACCGCCGGTAATGCGGTTGCGGTCTTTCACCACCCGCGCTTCTACTGTTTCCACGCCAAACATGCGTAGCAGTTCGAGCGAGCGCCAGTGTGTGGTGGCTTTATAGCCATCCAGCAATCCTGCTGCGGCCAATACCAGGGCGCCGGTACAAACGGAGGTGATATACCGGGCTTTTTCTGCCTGTTGCTGCAAAAAGCTGATCGTTTGTTTATCGGTCAGTAAGGGGTTGATTCCTTTTCCGCCAGGTACGAAGATGACATCCAGCTGTGGGCAGTCGTGATAGCTCACGGCAGCCTGGATGATGAGGCCACCTTCTACCTTAACCGGGTCGGTATTAACGGCTACCGGAATCACTTCAAAGCACCAGGCTTTGCTAAAAACCTCATATGGACCGGTGAAATCCAGGATGGTCATGTCCGGAAACAATAGCATCCCAACTTTTAGCTTTTGCATAACAGCGGTATTTGTTTTGGACAACAATATAACGTTTATGCCTGCAGGTTAGTTACCTGTATTGTTCATAGACGTTGGCAGGAATACTTGCCGACAAGGCAGCGATGGTTTTTTCGTCCAGCGCCGGGGCCTTATCTGCAGCCAGGGCATCCTGTAGATGTTTGTCTGTGCGAATACCTAGTACAGCGCTGCTAACAGCGGGTTGCTGTAATACATAGCGGATGGCTGTTTCCGCCGGACCTCTTCCCGGTACCGATTCACGGGCCACTGCCGCGGCAGCTGCAGCTACCTGGTCAGCAGAAAAATTGAGGTAACTGGCCGGTTCCTTGCCTGCCAGCAGTCCTTTTGCTACCGTCCCCCTGGCGAGTACGCCAATGTTATGCTCCAGCAGCAGCGGTAATGCCGCTTCTTCCGGGCGCCTGTCCAGCAGACTGTATTGCATCATTACGCTGACGATGTTTGACTGTTGTACATAGGCGCGGATAACCTCCGGGCGTATGGACGAAATACCGTAGTAGCGGATCTTTCCTTGCTGTACCAGCGTTTCAAAGGCTTCTATCGTTTCACTGACAGGATCTTCGATTGTTCCGCCATGCAGCTGATACAGATCGATATAATCTGTATGGAGGCGGCGCAGACTCTCTTCCACTGCAGCGATGATATAGTCTTTACGTGGGTTCCAATCCCAACCGCTTTTATCTGCTCTCCATTGGTTACCTACTTTCGTGGCAATGATCACCTCCTCTCTGCGTGTATCTTTCAGGGCTTCTCCCAGCATACGTTCATTATCGCCGTGATCGTATAGGTCCGCCGTATCAAACAGGTTGATACCTGCTGCCATTGCGGCATGGATCAGCCTTATATTATCCGCGGCACCTTTTGTCAGCGACATACATCCGAAGGCAATTTCGCTTACCTGTAATGCAGATTTCCCCAGTTGATTATATTTCATAACACCTGATTTTCCTGCCGGAAAAGTACTAAATCGGCTGCACATTAGCGTCAGGAAGAAACTGGGAGGCCATTTAGAAAAACGGCCTCTGTCTAGATTATTAAAAGTACCACCCTAAATGAAGTATGCTGACCTGGTGTTTCAATTGCAGAGAGCGTCTTTATGCAGCTACAAGTCCACAGCGTATATGCGTGCAGTACATTTTTATCTCTAAGCGGAATCTTACACCACGGATTATTTTTAAAGTGGGTGGCCTGGACAGGCCACTCTTCCGTTATGTCCTTATAGTATGAATAGACCTGCTGTAATCTCAAGTATCAGTTATCAGTCATTATTCACCATTCATCAGACATGGAGCTTCTTTTAAATTGCGTGATGTTGGTTGCACTATTTAGCTAGTGTGTTAGTTCGGCTATGATAAACCCGGAGTATGGGTTTAAATAAGGGGATCATCTCGATAGAAAATCCCGATGTTGCCTGAAACTAAATCAATAGTGAACCAAACGAATCGCAATGAAATATATTGACGTACCTGTAATGCTTTACAGGTACGGATTTTTCGATGGCGGACTGCCTGAAAAGGCAGCCCGGTTCCTTACCCATTTCCTTCGATAATTATGGCATTTCAACTTTCTTCACAGTTATTAATCTGGAAATGAGTGAAACATTTGATTAAACCATGATAATAACGGGCATGCATGTTTGCCCACTATTACCGGAACGGGTTAACCATTTTTATCAAAACCTCAAAAACTACGCGTAATAACCGACTACAAACAAAAATCTCTTTCAGCGTGATATACCTTTTGTATACCTGCTAATGCTCAAATACATACATCATACATTACAATATCAACTATATTAAACTACAGGCATTTAAAGTCCGGCTTTGGCATGCGATATCCCAAACACTGCTACTATACAGCATTTCAAAGGATAAAATCGGGACGAACTGGAAAGTAAGTCCCTGCTGAACTTAGTAAATCCCTGTGTCTAAAAAATGCGTTCTTAATGGATTGTCTGGAAAGACAATCCCTGGTTAACATGGAAACTGTTCAACATCTGACATCTGACATGTGACATCCAGCATCTGCTCATGCCGGCTTTCCACAACGGGTTAACAAACATTGGACGAACTGGCGCGCCTGTAAAGTGGCTGCATCAGGTCTATGTTGAAAATGGAAAGTACGGTCTGTACCTGTGAAAGTCTTTACCGGCCTACGGTTATCAGGCTGCGGTATTACTGGTTTCCGGTGTCATGATATGGTGCATGACAGGTTATCAATAAAATATAATGGTTGGATCTTTCATGGTCTTAAAAATTTTTGTATCTTATTTGACGGTTTAATTCATATTTCAAATGGCTATTTGATAATGTGATTATCATTTTGATAATCTTGTGAAACAAAGATAGAACGTGATAAGGCTCGAAAGCGCGGATTTCAGGTTTTAGAAACTCTGAATGAAAATGAACAGCAGATATTCCCCTGAACAAAAAGATTTCTGCCATGTTCTTCCAACAGCAATCAACGTATAACCATTTCTGTGAAAACCAACGGCCGCCATCATCCATGCGTCGCCACCTATTTCGTAACATGTAAAACTTATTTCATATGCTGCAACAAGTTAGCGGTACTCTCTTTGGCGTGGCCATCGGCGATGCATTAGGCGTACCTGTAGAATTCAAAACCCTGGCCTATCTTCAGAATACTCCGGTAACAGACATGATCGGCTATGGCAGCTGGAACCAGCCTCCGGGCACCTTCTCCGATGATACTTCCCTGACCCTTTGCACCGCAGAAAGCCTGATCGGTGGCTACGATATTAATAATATGGCCCAGCTATTCGTAAAATGGTATGGTGAGGCCTACTGGACTGCCCATAACAATGTTTTTGATATCGGTCACACTACCCGCAGGGCTTTACATCGCGTGGCTACAGGCACCTCTCCCCTCGTCAGCGGCGGGTTTGAAGACTTCGAAAATGGTAACGGCTCACTCATGCGTATTTCTCCGCTCGTTTTTCAGCTGGCTAATGAAATGGACATCGAAAAAAGATACCAGATGGTGAAAGAGGTATCTACCATTACCCATCAACACTTTCGCTCTGTATTTGCCTGCTTTATATATGTAGAATTTTTACGTATTCTGTTGGTTGAAAAAGACATATTCAACGCCTACCAGCGTTTACAGCATACCATTCATAGTTTCCTGGCGGTACGGCAATTCAATCCCAATGAAATAAAGCTTTTCAAACGGGTATTGCAGGATAACCTGGCTTCTCTTAAAGAGCAGGAAATCAATGCTTCCGGGTATGTCATCCATACGCTGGAAAGTGCGATCTGGTGTTTCCTGACCACTAAATCATATGAGGAATGCGTGCTGAAAGCCGTTAACCTTGGAGAAGATACAGACACCACCGGTGCGGTAGCCGGTGCCCTGGCCGGTATTTATTATGGTCATGACGCTATTCCGACAAAATGGATCGATGGTGTGGCGCGGTCTTCCGATATCAGCCAGTTAGCCCAAAGATTCGCAGCAGCATTAAACTTTCAGCCTGCTTAGCAGTCTAAAAGTTGAGGTGAAAAGTAGAGATACCATCACTTCGCAGGAAATGCTTAGATCATGAAAAACAGAATATTAGGACTGTTGGTGCTGACTGGACTTTTAAGCACCTGTACAGTTTTCTCAGCCTATGCACAAAGAGGAGGTCATGGAGGTGGCGGAGGCCATTTCGGCGGTGGTGGTGGTCACTTCGGTGGTGGCGGATTTGGCGGTTCACGCGTAATGTCTGCTCCATCAGCCCACTATTCTTCACCAAGAATTAACCCGGGATCATCCGGACGTATTGTCCGCGGTAGTGGTCCGGCAGTAGTAGGTTCCGGACATATTTCCGGAGGCAGCAGAACTGTAATAGTGCACGGTAGCGGATGGGTCCATGGCGGATATCCCGGCTACTATCGTTATTATCACGGATGGCGCCCTTACTACGGCTATTATTATCCTCCACTTGGCTTCTTTGTATCCGCTCTGCCATTCGGATACTTCTCTTTAGGTGCAGCATTTGGTCCAATGTATTATTATGGCGGTTCCTACTATGCTCCGGTTGACGACAGCAACCAGGACGAAGGGTACAAAGTAGTGGATGCCCCTGTTGGCGCGCTCGTACCGGATCTTCCGGATGGAGCCAGCGAAGTACAGGTAAATGGTCAATCTTACTACGACGTGAATGGTACTTATTACCAGGAAGTGATGACAGACAACGGCCGCAGATATAAAGTGGTCGGTAAAAACATTGACGGTAACAATCAGGCTGCCGCTCCGGCAACGAACCCGGCTACCAACAACACCGGCAACACGCCTGCTGCTAACCCCAATTTTGTCACAGAACTCCCTGCGGGTGCCAGAAGCGTAACCATCAACGGACAGGAATATTACCTCACTCCTGATGGTATGTACTACCAGGCAACTACCAACAATGGGGTTGCAGGATTTACGATAGTAGGTAAAATGAATGCCGGCCAATAACCGGATTACAGAAAAAAACTTTCAGGGTTCCGCAGCTGCGGAACCCTTTTTTTTTACCAGCTGCTGCTGGCACCGCCGCCACCGGAAGAACCCCCACCCCAGCTTCCGGAAGAGGATGAAGAGGAAGATCCTGAAGAAGAAGAGGAAGAGGATGATATTTTAGGAATGATAAACTGATAATCGTGTGAATAACCACAGGCAGCACATAAATAGGTTTTAACACCGCGGCCTGTTGAAGATTCTGTAGCGCGTTTCAATGTCTTGGTTTTCTTGCACTGGTACGTTTTATGATCGCAGGAAGGACATACGGCAATGGCTATATGCAGATCCGTATAATCGAGAACCATCTGGTAATTATCTTTATCACATACCCATACATCATAATCTACAGACTGCAGCTGTTCTTCTATTACCTGCGCCTTATCCAGATAATGGTCTTCTGTTTTTTCATCCAGCTTATGCATCAGCTGATGGCAGGTAGGGCATTCATAAGGTGTATTACGAAGAGACAGCTGTCTGCGTTTGAAATAGCGCATATACAGGAACAGGAAAGGCAGCGGGAACACAAACCCTGCGAATACCAGGTGCAGGTGCGCGGCTTCGAGTCGCTGCCAGCGTGTATGCCTGTCGGCCCCGCGCAATGCGGCGGCGGCACGAAGATTTATTATCAGTATGGCGAAATGCAGGAAAACGGTCCAGGTAATATAATAAGCCAGCAGGCAGATAAAGAACCCCAGTCGGATATCAAACCTGGTTTCCAGGAACCATAATAACCCCCATGCACATACGTGGATGAGCAAAAGCCCTTTCCATCCGGGGCTGAGGAAGTCGTTCGGGATATCACCGATATTCACCGGCATATCTTCCGGGATATCACTGTTAACTTTTTTCTTTATCTTTTTTCTTCTGCCAAAACACTGGTACATCAGTATATAGGAGATGATAAAACAGAATATCAGTCCTATGAAGAAGCCGGTACCGGGCTCACGGCTTGCATAGGTATCCGTGTAGTCGTCTCCTGCGGGCGTAGCTTCCGCGAAATTCTGTGCGGGGGCATATACCAATGAATCATCACCTGCAACCGCACTCTCTGCTACGCCATCGGCTGCCAGCAGGGAGGAGTCGACCGTGGCAAGGGTATCCGTTACCTGGTCAAAGGCATAGTTGCCGGTATGTAGCAAGGAGGCAACAGATTTTAAACCATCTATAAAAGCGGCATCGTAATTATCTTCCTTGATCTTAGGGATCATATAATCCTGCTCGATATGAAAACAGGTGATATCGGGAAGATCTCCCTCCAGTCCTTTTCCTGTTTCGAAAACCAGTTTATGCGCATCACGGACGAGAAAGATCAGCAGCCCGTTATTGGTGGCGGCATCGCCGATTTTCCAGGTATTAAATAATTTATGTGCAAAATCCTTTGCATCATTATTTCCAATACTTTCCTGCAAGACTACGGCAATCTGGGCTTTACCTTCCTGGTCCAGGGAGCTGATCAATGAGTTGGCTTCGCTCACTGCTGATTCAGACAGCATGTGATAGGGGTCGCTCACATAACCGTTACCCGTTTTTTTGGGATCAGGGATATTTTCCGGTCCGAACTTCGATTTATCGGACTGGCAGGCAAAAAGCAGTACCATTAAAAACAGCAGTAACGACTTTACCTTCATACAGACGGATGATAATTTGAAATGCGAAGATAAAGGATGAGGTTTTAATTTTATAAGCATCTGCCGTAAGGGGAAAATCAGGGATAGTTTTGGGGAGATAAGAAATTTTATAGCAGAGAGTTACGTTATTAGAGTAACCTTATAGCTTTTGAGCCGTTATTCATGGGGCTCTCAGGAATTATAGTTATTTTTAGTAAACATAGTATTCTCAACAAACAGCGTATATGAAACGGTTACTCGCATTGGTTACCCTCCTATTTCCGCTTGTTATGCAGGCGCAAAACAAGCTGGCACAGTCTATCGTAGACGACTTCTCGGCCAGGGCAGCTTACCACTATCAGCTGAAGAACGACTCTATTATGGGCTTTATCGCCGAACAGCTTACCCGCAGCGGCGCCGGCGGACTCGATATAGACTCCACCGTTACCAATCTTAAAAGCGACCAGTCCGCACTGGATGCCTCGCTGAAATACCTGTTCCAGTACAGCGACTGTAACCGTCAGCGCTTTATCGCGAACCTTCGCAGTATGGGTGTGAAAGACAATGCCGTATTCCCGATCGCCACCTATACCGCCAATAAATATAAAGACCAGACCAAGGAACTACTGGAAGACAAAGCCGACTTCCTGAGAACATATACCGGCCCTAATACCGGCAAAAATCCGGTGGCAGTGGCAGTGAATTCCGGTGGCACCAGCTCCGGAGGTATCACAGCTACCGAAAGCAGCAGCAATCCTGGCGCAACCGGCAGCGCCGGCACAGAAACCGCAGCCGCAGCACCTGCACCCGTAGATACCCGTACCTGGGAAGTAAAGCCGGTATTCCAGATCAGAACAGCAGACCAACTCTCTGATCTCTATGGAAAAGAAAATATTACCAAACGTGATGGCAGCGACATTGCCGGCAACTCTACCGGTAAAACCGCGCTGGTACTCTATCCAGAAACTGATGATGAACTGGAGATTGAAATGGATGGAGATAATGGCAATACACTACTCTTTGCTCATGACCACACCAAATGGAAAACACCTTATGGCATCAAGCCTGGTGATCCGCTGGCAAAGCTGATTAAAATAAACGGCAGAGCTTTTAAGATCAACGGCTTTGAATGGACAGATGGCGGCCTCGTTACCAGCTGGGGCGGCGGACAGTTAGAAGGCAAAGGCGTTACCATCCTGCTCAGGGCCAATAACACCGGCGATCCCAAACAATACGACCAGGTTACCGGCGACAAAAAAGTAAACTCCGACAACCCTGCACTGAAAAAACTGGACGTAGTTATTCAGTCCATCGCTTTCAAAAGCAACTAATATAAAATACTTGCATTGCTCAATCCGGACGGTTATCTTGTAACTATGAAAAAGTTACTACTGTCCGGATTGATGTTTTTACTGGCAGTCACCGGCAATTCCACGTTTGCACAGGCACAAAGCAGCATGCACCCTTCATTGAATCATATAGCCATTTACGTTGTCGACCTGAACAAAAGCACTGCTTTCTACAGAGACATCATTGGCCTGGAAACCATGGACGAGCCCTTCAAAGATGGCCGTCATAGCTGGTTTAAAGTGGGACCTCACTCACAGGTACACGTTATATCCGGCGCTAAGGAAGCCACCTTCCACGACAAAAACATGCACCTCTGTTTTTCCGTAGCCTCCATGCAGGAATTTGTTGACAGACTTAATAAAAACCATGTCAGCTTCGAAGACTGGCCCGGCAAAGCAGGCGCCATTACCAAACGTGTAGACGGCGTTCAGCAGATCTATCTCAAAGATCCTGACGGCTACTGGCTGGAAATCAATGACGATAAATTCTAATAGCTGAGTATCTATCTGTAAAAAATTAACCGGGGGATCATCTTCCGGCAGGAATCTCTTTGACATAAAATGCTTAAATTCAGGATATCTTTTACTGAATCATGTGAATTATGTCATTACTACTGAATGTTCCGGAGACAGATAAAGCTATTGCGCAGGCAGCAGGCGCATTGGTTGACAACAGTCAGCACTGGTATTTACCCAATGCAGCATATGGCAGGTTAAAAGAAGTGCAGCAATGGATACTTCCTCCCTCCGCTTACCTCATCCTTTCAGATATTTTATTGATCGCGCAAGGTTCCTGTGTATGTCCGCATTGTGGTCATACCAATAAGGTTATCTCACTGGCAAGCGATTCTTTCTATGAAAAAGATATGAATGAAAGAGATGAAGAAGTTTGGCTGGAACAAGATTTTTTTTCGATTTTCCACAGAATAACCACGATTTCAGACAATTTGAAGGAGTTTTTAACGGATAATTTCTCCCGTTATCATCTCACCCAACCCACAGACAATACACCCGCCTACTGGTACAACCATTGTGAACAATGCCACCAGGCCATCGATGATCACCGTTTGATGCAAAGCCCCGGCTGCCCCTTTCACCCGCGAAATGAGGAAGAAGCAACCGCCATAACACTGCACGCATACCCCATGAAATTCGCCCCGCTGATGGACGCCGGCTATGAACGGAATTACCATCAACGACTCATCGCTGAATTTGCAAAACGGATTTAAACGCTATTTCCTGAAAATAAATTCTGTCAGCACACCTTTATGGTCTGTAGGCCAGGTGCCTGCAGGTTGGATAAAAGGATCCTTCGTATTTTCCTCTTCCCGCTGGTTACGGACGATGGAGCCCGTAGGCCCTACCACACTGCTTTTCACGACCTTTAACCCTGGTTGTGGATAATAATAGATAAAATCGATCCTTTCCCTTTCATCCGCATCCGGTGCCCAGGCCAGCTGCTTCACGGGAACGGATATATTATTCGCGGGAAAAGTAAATCCCGGAAACTTAACGGGGTTCGGGTGTAATTCTCTGTAACTATCTTTAAACCCTTTACTATATAGCATTTCGGAGCAGGTCCAGGGAACAATCATACCATGGTGATCAAATGAATCTTTGGTAGCGGCAGTCCAGTCGAGGTGGCTGGCCTCATTGAAATCACCACCCAGGAGGATGATGTGTTTTTGATTGATGTCGGCTTTGGCGGCTTGCAGAAATGCCGTGATAGCTTCATCACGGGACGATGCCCTGTTAGAAGCCATGATAGTATCCAGGTTGGTACATGGCGCCGGCAATTTTTTCCAGGTAACCCCATCGTAGCCTCTGGGCAGGTACACCGCATAATTGAGGTAATCCAGGTGGCCGGAGTACAGGACCACCGTTTGCTTATCCACCACAGTAGTGAGTTTATAGATTTCTCCCTGTCCTTCAAACACAGTAGCACTATCTGTAATGGGATAACGGCTCATCACACCAGCACCATTGGAGAAAAAGCTATAATAAGTTTTGCCTTTGGCTGCCAGCGAAGCGGTAATCCTATCACAGAAACGGGTGTTCTTGTAATTACGTACTTCACTGAGCATTACGAAATCAGGCTCCAATCGGTCGATTTCATTCACAATAGCATCATAACCGCCGGGCACCATCGTGCCTTCCTGCCAGATGTTTAGCTGTAATACTTTCCAGTGGTATGTTTGTGCAGATGCCGTCAGAACAGACAGCATGGCCAAAGCCAATGCAGGTATAATTTTTTTCATTGTTCAGTTAAGTATTTGGGCAGATGATCATCATCTCCCGACAATCATCTCTGTAAAACAAAAATTATATATCTACCTGAAAAATAATAATACGGGCAAACATTACTGAATATTACGGAATACGTTGTGCAAAATTTCTTCCAGTGCTTTGATATTCGTTGGTTTTGTAACAAAAGACAACGCCCCGTTTTCAAGGGTTTGCTGGATATCGCTATGTAAAGAAGAAGTGGTGTAAATGATCACCGGAATTTTTTTCAGTTGTTCATCTTTTTTTAATTCGATCAGGCATTCCCGCCCGTCCATCCGAGGCATGTTCAGGTCCAGGAAAATAATATCCGGGATATCGATGGTCCCATTTTTCAGACGGTCCAGTGCCTCCTGTCCATTTGAAATGCTCTCGAAACTGGTATCAGGAGCGATTTGTTGCAGTACCTCTCCAAATAGAAAAGCATCATCATCATCGTCATCAACAAGAAGGAATCGGAATTTCTCTGTCATAAAAATAAAAATATGTCATTTTCAGCAATTAATACTGTTCATTCAAATCAGCTGAAACAAGCCACAGCACTAAGCGAACACATGCATATTGTTTTTATTACGCATTCATCAGCTGTTGATGGGAAGATGATTTTGTGCGGAGAAGATAGGCGGAAGGCGTTTCTCCCAGGATTTTCTTGAAATAGGCGTTGAAGGAAGATTTAGCTTTAAAACCGCTTTCGTAGGCAACAGTCAGAATATTCACTGGCAGGCCCTTTTGCTTGATATGGTCCATGAGCTCCACTGCTTTGTGGATGCGGTATTCATTGATGTACTGATAGAAGGTTTTATGTGCGTATGCATTCAGCGTTTCAGAAACATGGTACTTGCTTTCATGAATGGCATCCGCGAGTTTTTCCAGCGTCAGTTCTGCATCCTGGTAGATCGCAGATTGTTGCAGGTGCAGTTCCAGCTTTTGCCAGAGACGTTCGTGTTCATCTGCCGGCAGCTGCATTTTTTTGTTAGAGACGATTGTAGGTTCAGGTAAATCGGTGATGACCAATTCAGTAACGGGCGCAGCAACAACTTGCGACGCAACAGGTATGGCAGCCGAAATGCCCGTGTATTTATATCTTAATATATCTATGCAGATAATCGACAGCAGCGTATATACCATATATCTGCAGGGGATATTATTTACAAAACCATGGATGGTAAAAGTAGTGTAGAGTAGAAAACCCAGGGATATCAAACCGCTGACCATCATCAGAAAACCGATATGTGTAATCAATCTTCTTTCAGCCCCTTTAGGTAAGGAAAGGCGGCCTTTCAGTACCAGTAAGGGATAGGTCAATCCGGAGGCGACGAAAATCCAGGTAGATATGTTATTATAAAAATTGAGTGCCTTGTACCCTGTAGGTGGATGTGCCACCAGCAAACATGCCACGCTCAGGTAACCAATAGCCGCTACCACCACGGGTATGAAGTGATACCACTGTGTTGCAGGAATAAACGCGGGATTTTTTCTTTTCAGATAATAGAGATAGACCAATGGCCCGTAACACATGCCTATAAAGGTGTTCATCTGTGTACGCACATGCACATCAGAAAGGGCGGCATAGATATAAAATTTAATTCCCAGGTGCGTGGCAATACAGATCATCAGCATGATCAGCAGGCTGTCGGCCTTATCACTGGAACGTTTTGTCCACAGTAATAAAGATGCTATTAACGCCTGAAATGCCCCTATGGAAATTACGTAAATCATAGCCTTTTTTCCTGCCTCAAAAATATACTTTGAATATTACGACAATGTTAAATCGGGATAATTAAGGCGTAGATAATGCCCCGGTAATAATTTGATAACATTATACAACTAATTAGCAATCAATAGTTACAGGTACAGATCTATCGGATTCTGGCGACAGCCGTACAACTCAGGCGGTTCGGTCGCCAGGGCGGTGACGATCCGCTTTTTTTGTGGAAAATTTTATCAACTATGACAGCGGATAATAAGAAGCTTTCTCTGATTTTATGCGCAACATTATTAGGGGCAGTCTCGGCAAAGAGCCAGACAATAAAAGGAGTAGTGACGGATAAGGACGGGCAGTTACCCGGAGCCACTGTGATGGCGCCGGTGAGTAAGCAGGGATCCTCTACAGATCTGAATGGAGGCTTCACCTTAAATACACAGGTGACCGGGAAAGTAAAAATCCTGGTATCCTATATAGGTCATGATACAAAAGAACTGGAGCTGGATATTAAGAAAGGCGTAAATGACCTGGGAACGATTAAACTGGAAGCCAGCAAGCAGCTGAACGAAGTATTGGTGAAAGGTACCATGGTTCCTTCCCAGATGAAAGCGCTGAGTATTAAAAAGAATTCACTCGCCATCATGGACGTCATTGCGGCAGATGCAATAGGCAAGCTGCCAGACCGTAATGCTGCCGAGGCGGTACAGCGTGTACAGGGCGTTGCCGTGGCACGTTATCATGGAGAGGCTGACGCGGCCACCGTGCGTGGTACGCCTTTCGCCTGGACCTCCATCCTCTTTAATGGCTCCCGCCTGCCTAGCGCCAACGTATTAGGTAGTCGCAACGCCGTACTGGACGCCGTTCCCAGCGAAATGATCCAGTACGTTCAGGTAGCCAAAGCTATCACACCGGATATGGAAGGCGATGCCGTA
The DNA here is from genome assembly GCF_011752935.1 of Chitinophaga sp. Cy-1792. Lineage (NCBI taxonomy): Bacteria > Pseudomonadati > Bacteroidota > Chitinophagia > Chitinophagales > Chitinophagaceae > Chitinophaga > Chitinophaga sp. Cy-1792. Next base: position 60,230 of record NZ_VWWO01000003.1, on the reverse strand, counting down.
GGTGGTTCTATCAATTTTATCACCCGTACCTCACCGGCTAAACGTGTGCTGAATGTCAGCGCTGCCGGCGGTTACAATACTTTCTCCAAAGACGGCACCTATAATGGTTCTATCGTTTATGGCGATCGTTTCTTCAAGGGCAAATTAGGCGTGATGCTTGCCGGAGCTGTCTGGAACCGCCAGTGGGGCACCGATGCCTTCGAGGTAGCGTATAATACAGGTCTTGCAGACCCTCAGCAGAAAAAATCTATCGCTACTACCCTATTAAAAAGATATATGGGCCAACGCCAGACCTATGGCGGTAACCTCGGGCTGGACTATACCTTCAACAAATCCAATAAAATTTACCTGCGTGGTTTGATGGATAAATTTAATGATATACGTCCGGTATATGAGTCATATGTAGATTACAACAATAGCCAGTACCAGTACAATTATCGTTATTCCTATTACCAGACCGTATTGAATGGAGCAGAGCTGGGCGGTGAACATCAGCTGTCGTCCAGACTGAAAATGGATTGGGCTGTCAGTGATTACTATACGAAATATTTCCTGGAGACACCGCCTACCAATGGTGTAAAAGGCTTGCCTATTGCCACTTTCAAGCAGAAGATCACCGGAGGTTTTAGCAACCTGTCGTCTGACGGGAAACGTTACTGGGGCTTTGATTCTCCGAACGGCGTAGGTGGCAATCCACTTTCTTTTGATCCGGGACTGAAAAACAGTGCCGAAACCATGGATGCCACTAAGCTTACTTTACAACAGCTGGTCATTGCACAATTAGATACCAAAGAAGAAGATAAGACCGGCCAGATAAATTTCAAATTCAACGCCAGCAGCAGAGTCAATCTGAAAGCAGGATTTAAATACAGGCACAAAGACCGTAGCGGCATGTATGGTTCCAATGCCGTGTACCTCGCTGGTGCAGCGCTGGGCATTCCGCAGTCGCCCGCCCTGGTGCCGCTTTCCAATATGGACCGCACCGACTTCCCGATGCGCGGCGGCTTCTTCAACGGCATGAAAGGAAATTATGATGCGTTTGCCATCGATCCGATTACGAAGGGGCAGCTGTTCAACCTGTTTGATACCGCCACACTGCGTAAGAATGGTTTCATGGACTTCACTTCAAAAACAAATCCTACCAATATTTACGAAGGAACAGAAAATGTAGCCGCAGGTTATGCTATGGCAGAAATTGATGCTACAGACAAGTTAAAAGTGATTGCCGGTGTAAGAAATGAGTATACTACGTTTACTCTGCATGGCACCAAAGCCACTACAGCCGGGAGTCCTGCGGTAACAACGCTGTCGCCGGTGACCGTTAGCAACAACTACAATGCCTTGCTGCCGATGGTACACCTGAAGTATTCGCTCAACGATCATGCGAATATCCGTGCCGCCTACACGAAATCTTTTGTACGTCCTAACTTCTCCGATCTTACACCTGGAGAGTCTATGGACAACACAAAAAATCCTATCGCTATTACCAAAGGAAACGTAGACCTGAAGCCAACTTTCGCCAATAATTTCGACCTGATGGGAGAATATTATTTTAAAAACGTAGGATTAATATCCGGTGGTGTTTTTTATAAGAAGATCAAAAACGTGATTTTCACCAACAGTTATACCTATCAGCAGGAAGGTACCAACTATATGCTGACACAGGCACAGAACATCAGTGATGCATGGCTGGTGGGAATGGAAGCAGGCATCAACAAGCGTTTGGACTTCCTCCCTGGTTTCTTCTCAGGTCTGGGTGTTGAGTTCAACTACACTTTCATTAATTCTGAAGTAAAACCAACAGGCACCTATACTTCTATGTTGCCTAATCAATCTAAGAATCTCTTCAACAGCATTTTATTCTACGAGCGCAAAGGAGTGATGGTACGTGTTGCCGGCAACTACCGCGGTGCTTCAGTAGAAACCATCAACACCGCACTGGGCCCGGATTTCTTCACCTGGACAGACAAGAACTTCACCGTAGATGCATCTGCCACGGTGAGCATTACACCTTCCATACGCGTGTTTGTGGAGCTGAACAACCTCACCAATGAGCCGCTGCGTGTATACATGGGCGATCACCGACGCATCACCAGCCAGGAATGGTATGGCAGCAAAGGACAGGCAGGTATCAAATGGGACATCATCAAATAATCTTTTTAAAAATAAGTAATATGAAAAAATGGGGTATTGCACTTGCCATGTTATTTCCGGTAGCAGCATTTGCGCAGCTGGCAGACAGCACAGTAAGACTGGTACATATGCAGGGCGCTTGCAACTTTAGAGATGTGGGTGGTTATAAAACTAAAGATGGAAAAACGGTTGTCTGGGGAAAAGTATATCGCTCTGCAGATGTGAGTAAGCTGACAGCACAGGACCTGGATACACTGCAGCAACGTCATATCCACACCGTGTATGATTTCAGAGGTCAGAAAGAATCAGCAGCAGCACCGGATCATTTACTTCCTGACACCAAATACCTGCTGTGTCCGGCCGGTAGCGACAGTCTGCCAACACCAGCGCAGATGATTGCCTATCTGAAGAATGGCGGTTTCCTGGAGAAGTTTTACGGTGATCCGACTCCGTTTGGTGCAAGATATAAACCGTTATTCCAGGAGTTATTACGCTTACCTGCCAACGAAGCAGTGATGTATCATTGCACTGGTGGAAGAGACAGAACCGGTATGGCTACTGCATTATTCCTGTATGCATTAAATGTTCCTGAAGAAACAATTGCAGCGGATTTTACTGCCAGCAATGTTTACCTGGAGCCTATGAATAAGCAGATGTTTAAAGGAATGGCACAGATGGCCGGGATAGATGAATCTACCGCCAGAAACGCTATGGCATTGAAACCTGAGCACCTGCAGATCATGTTTGCCGGCATTAAAAAACAATATGGCTCTGTAGAAAATTTCTTCGATAAAGAGCTGGGTATTGGAAAAGCGGAGTTAAAGATTTTAAGAGCGAAATACCTGCAATAGCAGCAAAAAGAATAATCATAAAATACTAACGGCGACACATATACGATGTGTCGCCGTTTTTTTTAACCATATAATTATCCTACACTGATTATGTGATTCATTATAGTTAGCGGCGTAGTCAATTTCTCTCTAACTGCCTGTATTTACAGGTGTTTACATATGCTGAACAGCGAGTTTACCTCTATACAAAATATAAAGTTTACAAATTGTTAATATCCAAAGCATGAAAAGATTTTTCAATTCGCACTACCTTGGCGCCCGCATTGCACACACAAATTAATTTTCAACACACAAAATCAAGATAGAAGTTATCGGCCGATAATAGCTCTCGCTAATCAACCAGTATGAAGAATTATCTACTATTCTTCGTCATCTTTCTGATGGCGGATAATGTGCTCTTTGCCCAGCAAAAAATAATTACGGGGACGGTAAAAGATCGCACAGACAATAGTCCTCTTCCAGGTGTTAACGTTAGGATCAAAGGCAGTAACCGGGGAACACAAACCAATGTGTATGGTATCTTTACCATTGCTGTCAATGACAACGAAACACTGATTTTTACGTCTATCGGTATGCTGCCGAAAGAAATTAAACCAGGCAACGAAAAGACAATCGTCGTAGAACTCTCCAGCGACGTAAAACAGCTGGAAGTTGTAACTGCACTGGGTATTAAAAGAGAAGAAAAAACACTGGGTTATGCAGCCTCTGTTCTGCAAGGCGAAGAACTCACCGGTGCGCTGTCTTCCAACTGGACAGATGCCTTATCCGGTAAAGTAGCAGGTCTTAACCTTATCCGCTCCAATAGCGGCCCTGCGGGTTCTACCAAAATCATCCTGCGCGGAGAAAGCAACCTTACCGGTAGTAATGAAGCACTTATTGTTATTGATGGGGTGGTTACCAACAATGGTAGCGGCCGCCGTACTGCGATTTCGGGGGAAACAGCATACGGAACCAACAACGACAACATGCCCGCCGATTATGGTAGCAGCTTTAATGACATCAACCCGGAAGATATCGAATCCCTGACTGTACTGAAAGGTCCTGCCGCAGCAGCGCTCTATGGACAAAGAGGTGCAAACGGAGCGATCATCATCACCACTAAATCCGGTGGTAAAAAGAAAAAAGGCTTTGGACTTACCATCAATTCCAATGGCTCCATGGAAAAAGTAAACAGGTTCCCTGACCTCCAATATCAATATGGTCAAGGTCTTGCAGGCGCCGATTACTATTCTTATGGCACCTCTCCTACCGGATTGGCCAGCACCAGCGGCACCAGTTCTGCCTATGGTCCTAAATTCGATGGACAGAGCTTTTACCAATACGATCCTGTAACACAGGCACAAAGTAAAAATCCTACGCCATGGAAAGCCTATAACAATATCAACAGTTTCTGGAACACCGGCGAAACCTTCACCAATACAGTTACACTGGATGGTGGTACTGATAAAACAACAGCTAGATTCTCATTCACCAACGTGAATAACAACTGGATCGTTCCTAATACCGGTTACAAACGTAACACACTGTCCATGTCTGTAAATTCTAAAATCAACGACAGATTACAGATATCTTCGAAAGTCAACTATACCAACAAATGGAGTGATAACCTCCCTGGCGCCGGCTATGGTAACCAATCTATCATGTACTGGTATATCTTCTGGCAGCCAAGTGCAGATATCAACTGGTTGAAAAACTACTGGGGCAAAGGAAATGAAGGTAAAGTGATTAAATATCCTTTCAGCTCTTATCCTTCCAACCCATATGCCGTAGCATATGAATATCTGAATAAATCCAACAGACATAACGTTACCGGTAACTTCACTGCCAATTATACATTTACAAAAGAGTTGAGTCTGCAGGTAAGATCTTCTGTAGATCTCTCCTATGAGATGCGTTCACAGCAACGTCCCTGGGGTGCAGGTGCGAAATATGCCAAAGGCCAGTACCGCACACAGAATATCTTCAGCATGGAAGCCAGCAGCGACTTCCTCCTGAAATATGCGAAGAAAATCAACAAAGACTTTAATTTCTCCGCAACACTTGGTGGAAGCACACTCAAAAATGTGTACAACAAAGATGAAAACCGTGCTGACTCCCTTACTTACCCGGGCGTATACACGCTGGCTAACACCGCAGGGCCACTGGTAACAATTCCAAGGAGAGAGGAATTTGGCCTGAACAGTTTCTACACATTGATCACCGGCTCCTATAAAGACTTCCTCTTTGCCGACTTCTCTGCAAGACAGGACTGGAATAGCGTACTCGCTACAAGAAAACGTACTTCCAGTACCGGTTTCTCTTATCCGGCCCTTAACATGAGCTTCCTGCTTTCTGAAGTAGCCAAACTGCCAGCCTTTATTGACTACGCTAAAATCAGGGCTTCTATAGCCAGCGTGGGTAGTGGTATGACTATTCCTTACCAAACAGAACACCTGTATGCCAGCGCCGGAAGTCTTTACAGTGGAGGATTAACAGTACCTGATGTATTGAACAATCCTAACCTGAGACCATTGCGTACCTATACATATGAAGTAGGCGGTAATATACAGACCCTGCATAACAGACTTGGTTTGGATTTAGCCCTGTATACCGGCAACACCAAAGATCAGATCCTGAAGGTCGTTACAGATCCTGCCAGCGGTTACAACTATGCCATCATCAATGCCGGTGTAGTACAGAACCGTGGTATTGAAATCGCTGTCAATGCTACACCAGTGCAGGCAAAAAATTTCAAATGGACCTCCAACGTTACCTTCTCCAGCAATAAAAATATCATCAAGTATCTGCCAGACAGCTTCCTGGTGTTACAAACAGGACCTGTGGGCGGCGGACAAATCGTTGCGACTCCGGGTGGAAGCATGGGTGACCTCTATGGACGCGGTTTCCAACGTTCCCCTGATGGCCAGATCGTGTATGATAAATCTACCGGTGCTGCATTGCTGACAACCGATATTAAATACCTGGGTAATACCATCCCTAAATATAAAATCGGTTTCATCAACCATTTCATGTACAAACAATTTAACCTGAACCTGCTGTTTGATGCACAGCATGGTGGTGTGGCACACTCACTCACCCACTACAAACTGGCAGAACAGGGTAAAACCACCAATACCTTACCGGGGCGTTACAGCGGCATTATCGGTAATGGTGTGGTGCAAAATGAAGATGGTACTTACCGTAAAAACGATGTTATCGCTACTGATGTTGATAACTACTACCGCTCTATGTACGGACAGGATAACGCAGAAGGAAGCGTGTTCAGCACTGACTTCATCAAGTTCAGGGAAGCGCGCCTCGACTATAACCTGAAACCCGCTGCACTTAAGAAGCTGGGCCTTCAGCGCCTGACAGTAGGTATCTATGGCCGCGACCTGTTTATCTGGTCTCCATGGCCAATTTTCGATCCTGAATTCGGTACCCTCAGCGGCACCGATATCGTAAGAGGATTTGAAATCGGTCAGTTCCCATCTACCCGCACATTCGGATTTAACGTAATTATTGGTCTTTAATCAGCGAACATGAAGCAATTACTATATATAGCAGGATGTATTGCACTGGTGGTTTCTACCATGCTCTCTTCCTGTACAAAAGGTTTTGATAAATTAAATACAGATCCAAACAGTACTGCTAATGCATTGCCTCAGCAGCTGCTGGCGCCTGCATTGGTAAACTCCCTTTCTGCTAACCTTTCCCGTAACCGTAGCTTCAACAACGAGTTGATGCAGGTAACCGTGAACATGAGTGATGCAGAAGGACAGGTATTCCGTTATGATTACCGTGCCAGCTGGTCTGATTATCTGTATACTTCCTGGTATAATGCCATTACAGATTTCAAGGCATTATATTCTACCTCTACCGATTCACTGACCAGAAATACTTCCTATCAGGGTATTTCGATGATCTGCCAGTCATGGCTTTTTTCCATGTTAACAGATACCTATGGAGATATGCCATACTTCAAAGCTGGTCTGGCAAAGGATAGCGGTATTATGCATCCTCCTTTTGATGCGCAGAAAGACATCTACCTCGATATCTTTAAACAACTGGATTCTGCCAATACCCTGTTAAGTAAAAATGCAGGTATCGTAGCCGGCAGTGACCCTGTTTACAATGGCGATGTTACCAAATGGAGAAAATTCGGTAACTCCCTCTATCTCCGCCTGCTGTTGCGCGTTTCCGGTAAATCAGATGTTGCTGACCAGTGTATCGCGAAAATCAAGGATATCCTGGAGGTAAGCACATCCAAATATCCTATCATGACTACTGTAGATGAATCTGCTATTCTCCGCTGGACAGGTCAGGGTCCATACACGTCTCCATTACTCAACGTAAGGGAGCAGGACTTCAGATCTCCGGCTATCTGTAGCTTCTTCATCGATAACCTTGCGAAATGGAATGACCCGCGTATCGACATCCCGACCTATGGTAGCGGTGGATATAACAGATGGGCTATTGTTCCTTACAGCGGTATGTATGCGGGTGTTCCGAGTGGCTATTCCCCTGGTGATAACTATCCTAAGAAATGCTACTTTAACTCTTACGTATCTACGTCAACAGCGCCAAGTCTGATGAGCGATGCGCAGACAGGCATCATCATGAACTATGCTGAGTTATGCTTCATCAAAGCAGAAGCTGCGCTGAAAGGCTGGATTAAAGCTACACCGGGCGCTTTCTACAACTCCGGTGCGCAGGCATCAATTCAGCAATGGTTACCTAACTATAAAGCACCGATCGACTCATTCCTTGCTGCCGCTGATATCCAGTGGTTAGACAGTGAAACAACTGACGAGAAAATGGAGAAAATCCATGTGCAGAAATATTATGCATTATTCATGACTGACCTGGAGCAATGGTTTGAATACCGTCGTACCGGCCATCCGGTGTTACCAAAAGGCCATGGCCTGATGAACGGTGGCGTAATGCCAGCCAGGATGACCTATCCGGTATTTACACAGTCTACCAACCCTGATAACTACAAAAAAGTAGTAGCCTCACAGGGCCCGGATGTGATTTCCACACAGGTATGGTGGCAAAGACCATAATCATTGAATAAATGCATTTATTGAATTTTAAAAGATTAATAATGAAGAAGCACAACATATATTTCTCTCTCCTTTTGTCCCTTGTATTTTTATGGGGATGTGAGAAAGACAGTTATCCGGGTGCGGTTGTGAGTCCATATATCGGGATTTTTGACGTAAGAGCTTTGTATAAAGGAAATGATGTCGCACTGAATACCGGCAACCTGGGAGGTTCCTCCAAACTGGCCGCCATGGTAGTATCTGATCATTCCGGGGGCAACCTTCCTACCGGTCTGCTGGTGGTACAGGAAGCACGCCGTCTTTCCAAATTAAGAGGTATTTCCATTGCACTGGGCAATGATGCGACCAAATATTTGCCAGGAGATTCTGTGCTGATAGACATCAACGGTGGTGTATTGAAAAGAGTGAATGGTATTTTGCAGATCACTGGTCTTGATACCAGCAGGATCACCAGGGTATCCAGGGGCAACGATATTCCTGTTGTTCGTGTATCTACAGCCAATATTGCTGCCAATCCGGATGCCTACGAAAGCACGCTGGCAGTAATCCTCAAAGGCGGCTTCGACCCGCTTCCGGCGAAAGACGCTACCCTTTCAGGAGAACACATACTTACCGATGGTTTTGGTAACATCACCCTGCATACAGAAGCTGCCGCTAACTTCTCCGGCACGCTGCTGCCAGTACTGGCAAACTATGCAGGTATAGTGTTCTGCGCGCCTTCCGGCGACACCTTAGCGCCTACAGTGCGTATGCGTACCGGCGATGACACCAAACTGCTGAGCAGCACGATCAGTGTGGCGCCGCTGGTGATCTCCGGCTTCGCCAGCGACGTTGCCGGTGCTGACGGTAACTACGAATATGTACAGTTGCTGGCTACCAGAGATATTGACTTCTCTGTAACGCCATTCTCCTATGTTGTGCTTAATAACGCCAACGCCTCTACGCCTACAGGTTTCCCTACCAAAGGCTGGGCTACCGGTGGTATGCGTTCCTATAAGATCAACATCACTTCCGGAAAAGTAACAAAAGGTAACTACTGCTACGTAGGAGGTGCCTACAAACTCATCAATGGTAGTGGCTCCACCAATATGAGCACTTCCAACTGGGTGGCCAACTGGGATTATGTAAATAACGATGGTAATGACTTCGGTACCAAAACCGGCGGTCTGATGGCTAACAGTGGTAACGCCTTTGGTATGGCTATTTTCACCGGTACTACCGTAACGGTAAACAGTATTCCGGTAGATGCCGTCTTCGTAAGTGGTGGTGGTAGTTTGTATTCTGCAGGTCCGCCGCCAGTGGGCTACCTGATTCCGAACAACGACTTCTATGACATCAAAGATCCGTATACACTTAAAGATCAGCCTTATTACAAAGCCGGCTCCAACACTATGTGCCTTGCTTACAATACAGCCGATCTGGGTTACTTCTACAAGCTCGGCGGGCAATATAGTCCCGACCTGGGCAGATGGGTTAAAGCCCGTGCACAGAATAACTTCCTGATGACCAAGCAGACATTGCCTGCATCACTGGAAGACTCCGTAGCTACCAAGCTGAAATAATACATTTTATCGACTTATGAAAGGGTCTCTACGCTGTAGAGGCCCTTTTTGTTTTTAATCTGTAATCATCTATTTATCAGATAGATAAATACTACCCATCAAAAAAATTTGCCTTCCTCCACATTTCTTAATATGTTTGAACATATGAACAACATTCCTTTACTGGACCATGACAGCAAAACACCGCTGCACCAGCAGGCAGAAGAGCAGCTTCGTAAGCTGATACGCGATAATCATTTCCGCGTAGGCGATACTTTTCCTAAAGAAACAGACCTCGCCAAACGCTGGGGAATATCCAGGAATACACTGCGTCAGGCAATTGCCAACCTGGTAAAAGATGGTTTGCTGGAGAGAAAGAAACGTACAGGAACGACTGTACGAAAAAAGAAAATCACCACCGACCTCGCCAACTGGCTGAGCTTCAGCCAGGAAATGGAAGATAAAGGCACGCCGTTTAAAGACCTCAAACACAGTGTGGAAAAGGTGAAGGCGATAAAAGAAACTGCGGAAAGACTCGGCGTTCCTGCCGGCACAGCAGTCATAGCACTGGAGCGTATCAGAAGTACCGGCAAAAATCCGATGGTATACTTTCAGTCTTTTTTCCATCCGCGTATAGGCCTTACCGTTGAAGCCAATTTCAAAAGGCCGCTATACGAGCTGCTGGATGAAGAATACCATACTGTTCCGGTTTATTCACAGGAAGAAATCAGGGCCATCGCCGCCACTGAAAAAATTGCCGCCTGGCTGAAAGTCGCTGCCGGCGCACCTGTCCTCGAAAGGAAACGACTGGTATTAGATGCTGCCAAAAAACCAATAGAATTCAATATCTGCTACTACAGAAGCGATTGGTTTACCTACAGCATCGAAATCAAACGACCGATATAATCATCTACCCCACTCCTATTATTATACAAAATACTGCTGATGAGATTCGTAAAACTTCATGTGGCGGCCTTATTGCTATTTATCGGCATACAGGCCCGGGCCCAGAAAACAGTTCCCTATTTCGGGAAAATCGACTGGGTCAATGGTTATGAGAAAGAGATAACGGGAGAGAATATACGCTATTATTCCGCCTTCCCGGATTATGCTACCACCGCACTGCTCACAAGAACCACCGATGGTCAGAAAGTAATCGCCTGGCAAACAGCAGCAGTGCCTGCAAAAATTAAAGGCCCTTATGTCTATTTCAGCTGGGTAGCCGGACATTCAACCGCCACCAGCGGCGGTCCGCGGAATTTTGATTTATATGCAGATGATAAAAAACTGCTCACCATTACCACACTGCCAGGAAACCAATCGCCGGTATGGTCCTATGCCGCGACCGACAGCTCCCGCATTGTGTTTGAACAAACTACCAAAGACGGCGCCGGCGATGCACATGGCCTCATCTTCCTCCGGCTCCCGGTAGCATTGGTGAAACCCGGAAAACCGGTACAACTCAAAATGGTAGGCCAGGCCCAAAATAGCAACGACTGGTTCATGACATTCAAATTCTCTTTCGAAGAAAAAGTAGATGTTACGCCACAGCCTTTCCTGCTGAAAAACGGTAAACAACCCGTAGCACTTACCGCCCTGCATTTCGGCAACCCTGCCGTATTACAGGTGAAAGCCGGCAACAACAGCTTCAACTTCAACATCACAGATGGTATCAACCGCCTCGACATCCCCGTTGACGCCGTAAAGAAAGCCGACAGCATTCGTATAGTCGTTGCCGGTAATGGTAAAACAGTCCTGGATAAATACGTCCCCCTCTCACCGGTAACATACAGGGAGATAGATCTTATCCATCACTCCCACACCGATATCGGTTATTCACACCTGCAGCCGGAAGTGCTGAGAATACACCTGAAGAATATTGATGATGCCTTACAGATGATCGCTGCCACCCGCAATTATCCGGAAGAAGCCCGCTTCAAATGGAACATCGAATCCCTCTGGGCAGTAGAAAACTATATGAAACAGGCCAGCCCTGCAAAGAAAGCAGCTTTCATTCAGGCCGTAAAAGAAGGCAGTATCTGCCTTTCAGCCTTATATGCTAATATCCTTACCGGCCTTAGCTTACCGGAAGAACTGTTTCACTATACGGATTATGCCCAGACACTGAAAAAGGAATATGGCCTGGAAATCCCCAGTGCCATGATCTCTGACGTACCGGGATATACCTGGAATACCGTTACCGCGCTGGCACATGGCGGCGTGAAATATTTCTCCAGTGGCCCGAACTACCTCGGTGAAACACATCCTTACCTGGGTGACCGTGTGGGTCATTTCGTTCGTGCCTGGGGCGATAAACCAGTGTGGTGGGCCAGCCCATCCGGACAGGAAAAAATTCTTTTCTGGGCAGGTGGCAAAGGCTACTCTTCCTGGCATGGAACCGCTCCTGGCGGCGTCTTCGCTCGTGGCCCGCAGAAAATCGCGGAGTACCTGCACGAACTTGATGAAAAAAAATATCCTTACGACATAGTACAGTGGCGCTATAATATCGTGGCAGACAATGGCCCCATCGATACCAGCATCTCCCGCTTCGTGAAGGAATGGAACGAAAAATATCAATCTCCTAAACTGGTATTAAATACAGTTGATCATCTCTTTAAAGCATTTGAAGAAAAATATGGGAATCAACTGCCAGTGGTAAAAGGCGATATCACACCTTACTGGGAAGATGGCGCAGCCTCTTCTGCTAAGGAATCCGGCCAGAACAGGATCACCAGTCTGCGCCTGTTACAGCTCACCAATGCCTGGTCTATCCTCTCTCCAGGTACTTACCAGCCGCAATCCTTCTTTGAAGCATGGCGCGATGTAATCATGTTCCACGAGCATACCTGGGGCGCACACAACAGCACCTCTGAACCTGATGTACCTTTCGTCACGGAACAATGGCGTATCAAAAAGCAGTTTATGCTGGATGCAGACAGTATCACCAACAGCCTTAGCAGCCAATTACTCAGCGGCTTCATCGGTGCGGGGGCTAAACGCATTGCAGTAGTGAATACTTTGTCGTGGGAAAGAAACGGGCTGGTGAAAATCAGTATCCCGGGCAAATCGGTGCGTGATGCCAAAGGCAATACCATTCCGTTGCAACAGCTGAAATCCGGCGAATATGTATTCTATGCACAACATATTCCGGCATTGGGTATAGCTGTGTTCGAAGTATCCGATAAAGAAATCAAATCTACCAACTCCTTTACCCTGACGGACCATAGCCTGTCTAACGGCATTGTTACCGTTTCCTGGGATGCACAGGGAAGTATTACCACCCTGGCCGCAAAGGATGCCTATAACTACGCAGGACAATTTAAAAACCAGGGGCTGAACAGCTACTGGTACGTACCTGGATTAGATCCGGCCGCCGCCACTTCCAACAATGCATTAAAAATGGAAGTAACGGAAAATGGCCCTGTAGTTGCCACCATTACATTATCAGGAGAGGCGCCAGGCGCCAATAGTATAGAAAAACGTATAACCCTCACCGTTAGCGGCGATGCCGCTACCATAGAAAATACGCTGGACAAAAAAGCGATCAGGGAAAAAGAGGCAGTGCATTTTGGCTTCCCGGTTAATATATCTGCTCCCATAACCACACTGGACGCAGGCTATGGCACCATGCAATACCTGAAAGACCAGCTGCCTGGATCTAATATGGATTTTCTTTTCGGAAGACGCTGGGTAGATATTGCCAATGCCGACAGAGGCCTCCAGTGGATGTTGCTGGAAACCCCGATGGTAGAGCCTTCCAGTATGATCGATGAGAGAAAGACGGTGATGCAGAGCCATAAAGAATGGCGCACCAAAGGCGAGCCTACAGCCACCTGGTTTAACTATATCATGAACAACTACTGGCATACAAATTATAAAGCAGACCAGGGCGGTGTGAGTAACTACCACTATGCATTAAGGCCGCATACCAGCGTTACGCCGGTAGCGCAGGAAAAGGCCGCTGCTGAATTTACACAGCCACTGCTGGCATTCCCTGCCAAAGCAGACCTGAAACCTGCCGGCCCGCTGTTCACTATTTCCAATACCAGTATTATTATCACCAGTGTAACGCCGGCTCCAAACGGCGGCTTCATTGTAAGGGTATTCAACCCCGAAAGCAGCCACCAGGAAGGAAAATTTGTATGGGGAAGCTTTACTGCCAAAAGCATTAAAGCGGCCGACAACAGCATCGTTACTTCCTTGTCCATGCCAGGTATGGCCGTACAGGAATACCTGCTGCAACCATAATAGCACAAACCATATCCTATAATAAAAGGGCCTGTTCTAGTCAAAGAACAGGCCCTTACCTTTTTTTAGCAATATTATTTTTTGTCTTCAGCTAATTTCTTTTCGTAGACAGCTTTCAGCTCTGCCAGCTGCTTTTCATAACCAGCCCTGTCCTCGAATGCTTTAGGATTGTAAGCATCGCCATCTTTATGCTTTTCATGCAATCCACATTGACTTGCATGCCCTGCCAGCCATATATCGAAGTGAATTTTCGGCATGGTGTCCAGCGTATAGGCGTAGTCCTTAGCGATGCCCGGATAGGCTTTTACCTCAGAAAACTTCCGCTGGCCAATGATAATAGACGGCATATTGGCGAGCAGTACCTTATAAGAGCGTTGATCATCTTTCACATCGAAAATATAACTGCAGGAACCCATCGTATGGCCGGGATGGTGTAGCATCACTACTTTCATATCTCCCAGTCGGATGGTGTCTTTATCATGCAGTACCCTGTCAATTTTCACTGGCTGGTAATTACTCACTTTTCCACCCATTTCGTAATCTGATCTGCCGCCGGTTTCTACCACACCCACATCGCCTGCATCTACCATAAATTGGGCGCCTGTGGCCTTTTTGATGGCAGCCATAGCACCCATATGATCGTAGTGCGCCTGCATGGTGAGTAATATTTTAGTGTCTTTATATTTAAAACCCAATGCTTCGATGTTTTCACGAATGATTTTCTCCGAAGCGGCCAGGCCGGTATTGATCAGGATATTACCGGCTGAAGTGGTGATTAAATAACTTGTGAGGTCGTAGGTGCCTACATAATACAGGTTTCCGGCAATACGAAATGGCTTTTGTGGCTTGTTCCACTCAGGATCTACCTTTGTAGGCTCCACTACTTTCTGGGCATGGACTGCTGTTGCAAAGCACAGTCCTGCCGCTAAAAACAGGCTTTTAACAATCTTATGGTGCATAAATGGATTGGGTTATAGAAATGATTTTTCAAAATTAATGGTTCTTTATCAAGCCGGAAAATCTTTCTTATTTTTCTGTTCATGATAAGTTAATATCTTCTTAATACCGAAGATGCACTTCCTTAAAAGCGGAAGATTAGTTTTGTAACCCTCGACTAGCTAAATCGATTTTCTAAATAGAAAACCTTTAATACCAATTAACAATGAACGCTTCAAACAGGGGAGCAAACATGAAGAATGTTTGCTGGAAATTCCTATTGCCTATTAGTATGGCAATGGCTGTCAATGTGCCATTAGCCGTTGCAGCAATGGAATCTTCAAAAAGTATAAGCAGCAACAGCATCACCGTTACTGGAGTCGTAACGGATGCGCACCACCAGCCATTACCAGGCGTAACTGTTTACGACAAACAAACCAGGAAAGGGACACAAACCAATGCCAACGGACAATTCAGCATCGTAACATCAGCGGAAGCAACCCTGGTATTTTCCTATATCGGATACGATATCCAGGAAATACCGGTACAGCAGAGAACAGCCATCAGTATCAGTTTAAGGGAAAGCAGCAGCACCCTCAATGAAGTAGTAGCCATCGGTTACCAGCGGATCAGAAAATCCGATGTAACAGGTGCTATCAGCAGTGTGAAAAAATCTGAGCTCAACCTCACCGCGCCAACTGTCAGCCAGGCACTGGTAGGAAAAGTAGCCGGCGTACAGGTTTCGCAGACAAGTGGCGCGCCTTATGCAGGTACTAAAATAAGAGTTAGGGGCATCGGATCTCTCACCGCCAGCTCCGATCCTTTATATGTTATCGACGGATATCCTGCCGGTAATAACGTATTTATCAATCCGGAAGATATCGAATCCATCGACATCCTTAAAGATGCTGCATCCGCAGCCATCTACGGTTCCAGAGCCTCCGGCGGTGTGGTCATGATTACCACCAAAAGAGGACAGGATGGCAAAGGAAAATTTGAATATGATGTGCAGACGGGCTACAGTCAGCTGGAAAAGAAAGTAAAACTCCTGGACGCCAACCAGTTCATCGACCTGGTGATCAATGCCAGAAACAACTCCTATAAAGACCTGGTCGTTAACAGCGGCAAAACATGGAATGATGCCATGTATTCCGATGATAACGCCACCAGGACAGGAAAAGTAGGTAACGGATCTTCTGTTAGCATTCCTACGGATATCTATGATTTCACCAATCAGAAACGTATCGACGCCAAATACAATACCGACTGGCAGAATGTTTTATACCGCAATGCCCCCTTCCAGCGGCATAACCTTTCCTTCTCCGGCGGCGCCAAAGACGTACGCTACTACGTTAGTGGCGGCTACCAGGACCAGAACGGGATCGTTACCAACACCGGTATGCAAACCATCAATTTCAGGTCTAACATCGACGCTAATGTCAGCAGTAAACTGAAAATTGTGGGCAACGCCTCCTATACACAAACCACCAGTAAAGAAGTAGGTGAAGGGCGCTTCAGCCCGATGATGGCAGCATTACTGTACATCCCTTACCTTCCGGCTTTTGACGACAACGGCCAGTATATCAAGTACGGCATGAACGCACTGGCCAACCAGTTCGGATACCAGGGAATCGAGAATCCGCTGGCGTCTGTAAAGGAAACCAAAAGCAACAGGTTAGGATACAGAGCTACCATCAACGCCAGCGCTATATACGATATCATCAGCGGACTTTCCTTTAAAGCCAATGTGGGTACGCAGCTATATAACGAGAAATACGATTACTATCTTCCTACCAGCTTAAGCGCAGGTGGTGGAAATCCGCCATATTCAGCCGCTTCTCTGGCCGCAGCCAATGCGGTGGCACAAACGCTTACTCAGGTGGATAAACTGGCTGAATTCACCCTTAATTACGGTAAGAAATTCGGTAAACACGACCTGAATCTCCTGGGCGGTTATTCTGCACAGGAAACCACTTCAGATCAGATCCGTCTCGTAGCAAAAGGCTTCACCAGCGACCAGATCGGGGAAATCACTGATAAAGGCGCTGATCCAAGTCTGTTTACACTCGATAACTCAAAAACCGGCAAATCATCTACCACCCTGCTTTCCTACTTCGGACGCGTAAGCTATAACTACGCCGGCAAATACTTCCTGACAGGTTCCATCCGCCGTGATGGCTCTTCCAGGTTCGGGCCACTGAATAAATGGGGCACCTTCCCTTCTGTAGCCGCAGGATGGAATATCTCCCAGGAAAACTGGTACAACGACTTCCTTGGGGTACATTCTACCGTGAAACTCAGGGCCAGCTGGGGTCTGAGTGGAAACAACAACATCGGTAACTACAACGCGGTACAAACCGTAAACTCTCCTACCGGCGCCGTATTTGGTGCAAATACCATCGCATCAGCAGTATTGGTGGGCGGTGTGAAAGACCAGCGACTGGGATGGGAGTCTACGTCACAATACAACGTTGGTGCGGATGTTACCGTGCTGGATAGCAGGTTGTCTATCATCGTCAACTATTACCTCTCCCGCTCCTTCAACCTGCTTTATAACCAGCCTATCAGCGCTGTTTCCGGCAGTTCTACCATTCTTACCAACCTGCGCGACAGTAAAGTACAGAACAATGGCCTGGACCTCCAGTTAGATGGACAGGTTATCCGTCAGAAAGACTTATCTGTAGGGCTCGCAGGTAATATCTCTTTAAACAGAAATAAAGTCCTGAACCTGGGCGGCGCCAGCACCATCATCACTTCCGGTGCAGAACGTTCCTATAACACCCACATCACCACTGCCGGTCAGCCTATCGGTATGTTCTACGGTTACAAGGTAGCCGGAAGAGTTACAGAAGATAATATCGGTAAGGTAGCGCCATCATCGGCGTCCTCCAATCCGCTGAAACCAGGAGACCTGTATTTTGAAGATGTCAACCACGACGGTGTTATCAACGACCAGGACAAACAGGTCATCGGAACACCATATGCGAAATTCACCTATGGCTTTGCCCTCAGCGTGAACTATAAATCTTTCGATTTCCGCGCGTCATTCAATGGATCTTATGGCAATCAAATCCTCGATGGGCAAGACTATTACCTCTATAACTTCGAAGGTTCCGGCAACCAGTACGTTCAGGTGGCAGACAGATATGTTTCTGCCGCACAACCCGGTAGCGGCCTCAATTACCGCGCTTCCCGTGCCGGTACGCAAAGTAACAGCACCAGGTTATCTTCTTTCTACCTGCAGGATGGTTCCTACCTCCGCCTGACCAATCTGACCATCGGATATAATCTTCCTAAAGTATTCGGTAAAAGCATCAGCAACATCCGCGTGTATGCCAGCGCCGACAACGTTCACACCTGGACGAAATACAAAGGATACAATCCTGATGTGGATTACAACATCGGCACCAACCTCGCGCCAGGCGTAGATTATGGTAACTATCCACTGGCAAGAACTTTCAATCTTGGCGCTAAAGTAACTTTCTAACCATCTTATTAAAAAAATTGCAATGAATAAATTAACTGGAATACTGCTACTGTCAGCTACGCTGATGGCTTCTTGCAGTAAAGATTTCATTGACCGCAATAATCCAAACGCTACCACTACAGATAATTTCTTCACCTCCGAAAACAGTGTTTTGCTGGCCGTAAATGGCGCCTACAGCAGCTTACGGGGAAGTAATAACATCGGGGAAAATAGCGGCCTGTATACAGATGAACGTTCTGACGATACCGGCACCAACGATAATCAGTCTAATGCCGGCGAACCATTTCAGTTTGGTAACTTCAAGATATTGCCCAGCAATACCTATCTGAAGGCGCACTGGGGCAGCTTATATGCCACCATTACACAGTGTAATGCTGTTACCTCGAATATTGATAAAGTTACTTTCGCCAGCAATGATACCAAATTGCAATACCTCGCTGAAGCTAAGTTCATACGCGCTTTGATCTATTTTCACCTGGTAAGAAAATGGGGAGATGTTCCACTGGTAACAACGGTGCTGAAATCCACCGACGAGATTGCAGCCAACACCTATCGTCAGCCACAGGCAAAGGTTTATGCACAGATTATTGCTGATCTGAAAGATGCGTTGCAAAGTAATTTACCGAACCTTCAATCCGGCGCAGGCGTAGGCCGCGCCTCTAAAGCTGCCATCAACGGGCTGCTCGGACAGGTATATCTTACCATGGCTTCCAACTTCGATGATAACAAAGCGGATAATCTTAACAACGCCAATACCTACCTGACAGCAGCCTATAACATGCGTCCTTTCGGTAAGTTAAGTGAGATACCGTATGAAGATGTATTTGACGTATCCAAAAAAGTTGGTAATAAGGAGATGATCTTCCAGATTGTGTATAAACAGGGAGATATCACCTACGGATCCAGCATTGCAGCCAATAACCAGGCACTGGGAGAAACCATCAACTCTCAGAAGAAAGCACTCGGTGTAGGCGGCAACGTTACTGCTGATCTCATCCTCGATTATGAGCCCAACGATCTGAGAAAAACATTCTCCGTGAAATATGCAGCCAATACGCAGGTGCAGGACTGGTTTGTCACCAAGTACCGTGATGCAAGTGATGCAGCCGGTGTTAACGGTTATGGTGGCAATGATGAGCCATTGATGAGATATGCAGATATTATCCTGATGCTGGCAGAAGTAAATATGTTACAGGGAAATAATGCAGCGGCCATTCAATTCCTCGACCAGGTGCGGGAAAGAGCTAAAATGCCTTTATACGCCACCGCCGTGCAGGATCCTAACTACACTGCAAAATATCCTTCGCTGAAACTGGCCATCCTGCACGAACGCAGAGTGGAACTGGCTTTTGAGCATCAGCGCTGGTTCGATCTGCTGCGTTTCTTTACTACCGATGAGCTGGTGACTTTCTTCAAAGGTAAGTCGCAGGCCAATTTCGGGAACGCGCAGTTATCCAACTTCAGCAAAAAAGACAGATATTTTCCTATTCCTTTCGATGAATATAAACTCAATCCGGATAAAATGTATCAGAATCCAGGTTACGAGTGATAGCTTGTAGTAGTTAAAAATAAAAGCCTGGTTCCAATGGTAGGAGCCAGGCTTTTTAGCAATATCGGAATTTCCGAATTATCTCCCTTAACAACTCATAGTCAATCATATAAAAATTAAAAATCACTATCAATTCCTCATATTTACCAGGTTCACCACCACTTTTACCATCATATCTTTATCATCAGGTTTGGATGCCGCAATCATTAACGCCAATGCTACCAGGGCATTATCAGCAATCCTTTTTGAACCATCTGCATGATAAAGGATATTGTTTTTCTCCATAAACCAGACAAACAAAAAGGCTGCTATTCGCTTGTTACCGTCGGAAAAAGAATGGTTCTTAATAACAAAATACAAGAGATTAGCCGCCTTCTCTTCTACACTCGGATAAACATCCTGCCCGTCGAATGTTTGATAAATAGCTGCCAGCGATCCCTGAAAGGACCCATCTTTTTCATTACCGAATAATTGACTGCCTCCAAATTTATCACGAAGCCCATTAATGGCCTCCATGGCTGTATTATAGGTAATCTCAAATAGATTCTCAGTAGTGGTAGATTCTATTTTGAGTACCTGATGATCATATTGATCCAGTACATCTAATGCGTAGGTATAATCAGTAATGACCTTTAGCAAGCCAGTTGCTTCATCTGTACCCAGCGCCTGATTCTCCATTACATTGCCCAGTAACTTAACGGTTTGCTTCAACTCATCTAATTGAAGTGTTTGTTGCTGCAAACGCTTTTTATCAATAGAATAACCTTTTATCAGATAATCCTTCAGCACACTATTTGCCCAAATTCTGAATTGAGTACCGCGAGGAGATTTCACCCGATATCCAACGGAAATAACTACATCCAGATTATAGAACATAGTAGATTTTTTCGAAATATCGGGATTTCCGATATTCTTCACACAAGACTTTAAATCAAGTTCTTTTTCTTTATGTATATTTTTAATATGTTCACTTATTGTTGATTGGGCCTTATCAAACAATAAGCACATTTGGTCTTGCGTCAACCAAATAGTTTCCCCTTCCATTTGAACATCGATTTTTACATCGCCATCTGAATTTTCGTAAATGATAATTTGATTTTGTTCCATATGATTAAAATTTTAAGTCGCGAATCTCATGGAAACAAAAAATCAATTACGATATTGAAACCCTTGTTAATAGGGATTAACAAACGATTTCTAATCAAATAGATAATTCGAAATTTTCGAATTTATTCTCCCCTTATCATCTTAATAAAATAATTATCACACCTCTTTTTTGAATCACTTGCTATTCCTAACAATTGCATTCTTTCGCTCCTATCAGCATCTTCCCTAAAGAAATCACCAATAAAATTTCCGTGAGGAAGGAAAATGTTGTAATATTTCGCAAAAAATTCCAGCCAACGCATCTATTAACCAAAATTCATATTGCAGTCATCATGGACGAAGTAAGGGACAGACGATATATAAAGGAAATAATAAGCGAATATGCCACTCGCTTCGTTTCCTGGGGGCCGCCGGAGTCCTGGGACCTGGACCAGTTTAAAACGCTGGAAAACATGATCTTAGAGGCTACAGACGTGACAGTTAATGCCAACACCCTGAAAAGATTCTTCCAGCAACGTACCGGTAATCCCCAGCTGGCAACAAGGGATGCCCTGTGCAGCTTCTTAGGCTACGCCGGCTATACCGACTTTGTCATCAAAAAAACCCGTGTTGAAGAGGCCGCCAATAACATTACAGACGTTGCGGAAGAAAGGTCGGAAAGCAAACAAAATTTTACCACTCCCGAAATTCGGGTGATGGCAGCTCCTCCCGCTACCAAACCGCAGAAATCCAATCGTCTGTACATCTACCTGCTAACCGCCTTGCTGGTGATTGTAAGCTCATTCCTGCTATATATCCTTAAAATAAAGGACGTATACACCGATTACCTGTTATCCAAAATAGAGTTCTCTGTATCCAATCCTAAAGGCGCTAATCCGCTCACAGTCACCTTCTCCTATAGCATCCCTTCTTCCCTGCTAAAGGATATCAAGCTGGTATACGAAGAGGCCAATGGAGATACTTCCGAAAAACACCTCACCAGGAACATTGGGAAGGTGAACGCCACCTACATCTACGAGGGCGACGGCTACTGCCTCCTCCAATATAACGGGCATACCATCAAAACCATTACCATCGAAAACCGCAAGCAGGGCTGGTCTATATTTACCCGCAACGAAAGAAAAGGGATTTTCAGGACGCTGCCTATCAGCGAGGCCTATAACAAAGAAGGGTATGTTAGTCTGCCGCTGGACAGCGTTACACCGGAAGCACGCCCGGGACACCTGTTCACGAGCTATGTTTTCTATAAAGAGAAACTGGTAGACGGGGATAACTTTATGTTCGAAGCCAGGGTGCGTAACTCGCCGAAAGACAATGCCATACCACGTTCTGACGTGATGATGTACATCATGTCGAGCACAGGTATGCATGGTTTTTCCTTAAATGAAGCGGGCTATGCGTATATAAAATTTATTAGTGGAGAGAAGACCATCAAAGGAGACGAAAACAACCTGAATACCTTCAACTTCGATGCGTCGCAGTGGCATGTGATGGCCATCAGGGTAGAAAACAAAAAATCTGCCTTCTACCTCGACGGACAAAAAATCTATAATATCGATTATACCACACCGGTAGGACTAGCCAATGAGCTGATTCTGCGCTTTAAAGGCTGCGGTGCTGTGGATTATGTAAAAGTCAATAAACTTAACGGCCAGACTGTTTACGAACAGAATTTCGATAACGTGATTCAATAACCTGCTGCAAATTTTTCGCCCAGAACGTAGCTAACTTTTCAGCACCTGCAACATTCGGATGCAATAAAAAAACACCTGCTTTGCCATTCTCACGCGTGAAATACTGATCAGCATTCTTTTTAAAATAGTCAAAGGCTTTTCTGTCGCCCTGCAGGATGTAGGCAGGATTTTCCTTTGCCAGCCTGTCCAATTCCGGCGTATAGGTCTGCAAACGTGCCAGCCCCTCCGCCAGGTACTTAGAACCATTGTAGGTATTGGTACTGTACCAGATAGGGCGCTGCAACACAAAAATGCTGCGGGGATACCTGCTATGCAGACTATCAATAATCGTTTTCAGATTTTTCTGATAGTCCTCCGGAGATACAGGCGCGCCTGTAGGCCCTTCTATCGCTGAATCATTGGTACCCAGCGTTACAGAAAAGATCAGTGGTGTACTGTCGTTATACAGCGAATCCGCCGCTGCTACTACCTTCGGAAACAAATTCCGGGACGCCGGCAAAAAATCTACCGTAGTACTGCCACTATGGCCACAGTTGGCATATCGTAACGTATAACCTCTTGCACGCAGTGTTTCAATTACATGAAACGGCGGACATTGCGTAGCCGGAAACGGCAAGGTAGCGCCATAAGTGATGCTATTGCCTACAAAAACAATGTTACACTTCGTTGACGCTACCTGCGATTTAGCTGCTATCCCTCCCGCCATTAACAGGCACGACAATGCAGCGGTCTGATATAATTTCATTATAATGATTTTGATACAGAAGGCGGTAAAACAGCGCCGTCGAAATCTGCAGGAGTAGCCCCCATCGTGAATTCCAGCTCGCCCCCTTCTGCCATATCCTTATGGGTTATAAATAATTTATTATAATTTTTCCCATTGAGTTTTACCGATTGAATATAGATATTTTTATCGCTTAATCCTATCGCTTTTACCGTAAAGACTTTATTGTTAATGTTGATACTGGCAGATGATACCATCGGCTTACCAAATACATATACGCCTTCCGCCGGATTCACCGGATAAATGCCCATCGCACTGAATACATACCAGGCAGACATCTGCCCGCAATCATCGTTACCAGACAAACCATCCGGCTGATCTGTGTAAAGGGTAGTCATTATCTGCTGCAGCTTCTCCTGCGTCTTAAACGGCTTCCCGATGTAATCGTACAGGTACGCTACGTGATGACTCGGCTCATTGCCGTGTGCATACTGCCCGATCAAACCACTGATATCAACAGGTACGTTTTCACCTGAAACCTTATCCTTCACGGTAAACAGGCTATCCAGCGCCTGCCCGAAGGCAGCGGCGCCACCATGCAGGTTTATCAGTCCCTGTACATCATGGGGCACAAAAAACGAATACTGCCACGAATTACCTTCTACCCAATCACTGGGCCCATACGACGAAAAGAACGGATCAAAAGGCCTGCGGAAACTGCCACTGCTGGAAATTCCATTCATAAGTTTATACTCCTTATCGAAATAAGTAGGGTAAGTCATCGCACGCTTCATGAAATAATTATAATCATCTTCCTTGCCAAGGTCCTTGGCCATACGCGCGATACACCAATCGTCGTAGCAATATTCCAGCGCCGTGGATACGGATTTATTATACTGATCATAAGGAATATAACCGAACTGCTTCAGCTCCTTAATACCAAATCCATCCTGCATCGCTGAATGCTTCATCGCCGCATAGGCCTTTTCCACATCATAGTTACGGATACCCTTGAAATAAGCATCTACAATAACCGGCACCGAATGGTAACCGATCATACAATTCGTTTCGCTGCTCCACAGCGGCCATACCGGCAGCAAGCCATACTGGTCGTACTGCGCCAGCATCGATTTTACGATATCATTCACCTTATTGCTGTCCAGCAGTGTCAGCAAAGGATTCAGGGAACGGAAGGTATCCCATAAAGACAAAGCCGTGTAATTTTTAAAGTCTGCCGCCTCATGTGTTTTACCATCAAAGCCTATGTACTCTTTGTTTACGTCATTAAACAAATGTGGCGTGATCAGGCTGTGGTACAAGGCTGTATAAAAAATCGTCCTGGTTTTTTCCGGCGCTTTCACTTTAATTTTAGCCAGCTCATGCTCCCATTTCAGTTGTGCCTGTGTGAGGATATCATTGAAATCCCACCCAGGAATTTCTGCAGAGAGGTTATCCATTGCATTTTGTATGCTTACGGAAGAGATGCCTACCTTCACCAATACCATTTCATTCTTCGAAGTCTCGAAGTTCATCGCCACCTTCACTTCCTTTCCTGTGGCGGTTTTATCTTCACTGCGCCTATTATCGGTGGTGATGTCTGCATGAAAAGGTTTGGAAACTTTTATGGCATAGAAAAGTTCCTGGTTCACCCAGTATTTTTCGCCGGGTTCTCCCCAGCCTTTCGTTTTTCGTATACCCGTTAACGTGCAGCTGTCTACTATATTTACAGACGTAGACAACACAGAGTCTGACGCATAATGATGCGACAGATCAAGGATAATATGCGCATCTTTATTTTCCGGGAACGTATATCGGTGGAAGCCGCAACGCGGCGACACTGTCAGTTCTGCCATGATATCATAATCCCGGAGTCTTACTTTGTAATATCCCGGAGAGGCAACTTCTTCATCATGTGAAAAGCGGGAGCGGTAACCCTCTCCCGGCCTGGTTTTACTTCCGGGCTCCAGTTTCAGCTTGCCTACTGTAGGCATCAGCATAACATCCAGCAGGTCCGAACGTCCGGTGCCGGATAAATGTGTATGCGAAAAACCGATGATGGAACTATCGGAATAGTGATAACCGGAGCACCAATCCCAGCCATCGAGGCCGGTATCAGGGCTTAACTGCACCATTCCGGATGGATATGCAGCGCCGGGAAATGTGTGACCATGGCCGCCGGTACCAATAAATGGATTTACATAACTGAGTACGTCCATCTTATCACCCTGGTTATTATCTGTAAAACTACAACCGGCTATAAAAGGGAGCATGAACAAAAACGAGAGATATCTTCTCATGGCAAACTTTATTTTTCTACACCAAATTCAACTTCATTGGCCCAATGTTCCTTCCAGTCAGGATGGAATGCACGGGCATTTATTTTAGATACACTGCGATCCCTGGCAAGTTCCATACATGCGCCACCAGCCCCGTCATCATTCACTCTCACAGAAAATTTAATTTTTTCTCCTTTGTCGATGAGCTTTTTCACATCCGGGATTTCACTCCACGGAATAGCACATTCCGTGAACAGCGTATTGCCTTTTCGTATAGTCACGAGCTTACCTTCTTTTACCGGCCCGTCGTATGGCGACTTTGGCTGCCGTGCAAAGAAGTGCTTCCGCGGCATACCGGGAACGAGTAAACGCCATATTTCAAAACCGCCACCGTATTGATCTGCCACGGTATTCAGGGCATATTCGTAATCGGTACATTTATAGCCGGTATAACGCGGCATAGTGCCCTTCGGCGCCGCTTCCATGCCATCTTCACCGATAGGAATCACATTAAATGCGATCAGGATATTATCGAACTTCTCACCTGTCATGCCATCAGGTAGTGTAGCCGTTTTGCGGTAAGAGAAATGTCGCACGCCTTTTGGCCATACCAGCGGCACCAGGTCGTCCTGTGTAACAGGCGCGCAGTGCATGTTTGCAGCCAGTGAAGTTGCAGCCCCAGGGAGATAATAACCAGATTTGCCGTAAACGCCC
The DNA here is from genome assembly GCF_011752935.1 of Chitinophaga sp. Cy-1792. NCBI lineage: Bacteria > Pseudomonadati > Bacteroidota > Chitinophagia > Chitinophagales > Chitinophagaceae > Chitinophaga > Chitinophaga sp. Cy-1792. The sequence goes on along the minus strand of NZ_VWWO01000003.1, from coordinate 33,925 downwards.
ATCCAGTCGCCTTGTGTGTCTATATCTTTGCCTGCCAGCACCGCGGCGCCGGCTTTATTATTAGTGGCAATGGGCCTGTCGGACGCATCAAAGAATACGCCGGCCAGTTTGCTGGTATTTCTCCAGCTATCCCAGCTGATGGCGGAACAGCGGATGCGTACCTTACCGGAAAGGTCCAGTTGCAGGTAAGTACCATTCCAGCAATTTTCAATGTTGGTAGTCATTAATTCTTTACCGCTTTCTTTATCATACACGGTTACACTCACATTACGCTGACTCACACCCGGGAAATAGAGTGAAGTACGTGTATACTTCTCCGTTGGTAAATCTATATCGATACCCACAGACCTGGTGGTAGCTGAATTCTCGAAGTAGTTCATTACACGGCCTCCGGCAGGGAGCTGCAACGCCCCTTTATTAGAAGCCAGTGCAGGCTGCGTCACCAGTACAGATTCCATGGCGTACAGCGACTGCATATAGGCTGTATCTGGATAGAAATATTGTTCATCGTCGCGGGTTTCGAAACGTGGCGCCCCTTTGTTAGGCGTTTTATCCGCCACCCTGGCGCCGAAATAAAAGTATTTATCATCATAGGCCAGGTAGGTATTTGCAAGGCCATCTGAAGCGGTATCAAATTTTTCATAAGGGTGCCATGCCGCCTCTGTTAAGGAAATGCTGGCCTTCGATGATCCTTTGATCGTTTGAGGAATAACGCCTGCCCAATCGTTCAGGTCTCCGTCAACATTAATTGTCTTTTTCACAATATAATTGACATGCATATCCTCATAGTGTTCCGCGAAACCATCATTGCCCGCATCGAAATGAGCAAACAGGGGATAGTTGTTTTCCTTGCTGGCAGCACCGCTTTTTACATTTACCTTCACCGTCTTTGTTTCAAATGGCTTGAAAGAAAGCGTTTCGGGGTAACTGAGCTGTAAATCTCCGACAGTAACGGTCAGCTTACCTTTCACCGGACGATTTAATATGTTCGTCAGCTGTAAATCCATGGCAGGCCTTGATTCCACAGGAGCAGTAAAATCTTTTGCGATAATCTCCAACGGCTCATACCCTTCTACCTTCGCCTGGTTAATAGCAGCTATCAGCTTGTCAAAACTACTACGGGAGCCATTTACACGCATGTAATAGCCCTGATAATTTAACGGAACAGTGAATACACCATTCTGCGGAGCAATATTATTTCCATAAAAATCATACAGTAAAAATCCTGGTTCTGCCTTTACAATCATCTTCCCATCGGTCATAGGATAAAATTCGCCTAGCGAGTCTGCTGTTTTTTTACGGAGATCATTATCTGTTGTTGTTTTAAGCAGATGATACAATTGTTGCCTACGCTTTGCCTCTGTCAGACTTCTCACATTCCTGAAAAGCATATGGGTGGCGCCGAAAGCCTCTCCCAGGTCACCGGCAATAACAATACTGCCATCATCTTTGGTGTTGTTATAGCCATCAAAAACCATCACCCATGGCAGACCGTTCTTAAACAGCAGGCGGTTGAAATCGCGCTCCCCGATAAAACTTTGTACAGCGCCCATGGCAGCGGCGGTAGACCAGGTATTATGCAATTTGGGAATGGTTTCCTGTCCGAATTTTGTACGAAGTGTCTGCGTCTGAACGGAGCGGTGCGGATCACCGGAATACATATAGCCACCATACACGCCCATAGAGCGATCGTAGCCCGCAGAGCGGTTAGCAGCAACGACCAGGCCTAAACGATCATCTGTATTACCGACCCAGCTTTCTGTATCCCAGATCTTCACTCTTCCCTTATAATCCTTGCGGTTATTGAATTCCGGGTACAATACCGGCGATTCCATGCCCTGGTAGTGGATAGACAGAAAATCGAAGATGGGTAGCATCTTCCAGCTGCCATCTGAAAAAAACTTATCTAAAGCATTGGAATTCGAATCGCCACCGCCTACCAATACATCCCTGTTTTCTTTCCTGGCTTCCAGCACCGCTTCGGCCATCTTCGTGTATATCTCGCGATAGCGGAGCATATCCGCCTGCCAGCCTGAAATGGAAGCACTCTCCCATGGCTCATTCCAGAGACATACCGAGGTAACAGGACCTTTCGGCCAGCCATACTCCATGCATAACTGTTTCACATACTTTTTAAAATCTTCGTCCATATCAGGCATCCAGGCCAGGTCCTGCTTGGTGCGCAACATCTTTCCTGCACTATCCAGGTGCGGCCTGCTAATGCCCAGCGGCATGGATTGCGCCGACTGCCCTTCTCCAAACATCAACATTACCGTGATATTGTTGTCCTGGAAATTCTTCATCAGCCGTTTCAGCTCCTGCATATGCATCTGATAACCCGGATTGGTAGTAGCGATATACGGAATCCCGTAACGTATAGACTGCATCCCCATGCGTTGCAGGAAATCAACACCCAGGTAGTCCAGCGACTGTTTAGGATATTGCATTTTCACCGGCGAAGGCTTCATACTCAGCACAAAGCTGGTACCCAGTCTGCGGCCGCTGCTCCCTAAATCAAAAACCACCGCATAACCACCATAGGACTTAATATCATCAATGTTAATATCTGTATTCGTATAGCCGTTAGCGGAGATATTTATTTTTACCGGGATCACCTTTTCGTAATCCATCTTCACCATTTGCGGCAGCCATATATCATTGGGAATACCTTTGGTACCATAACGGATCACATAGGCTTTGGCATTCACATCGATGGCATGATTGGTATTGTTGACCAGCTGAAATTGCAGATGGATCGCATCACCGGGCCAGAACACATTCGCTGGCGCCGATGACCCGATCAGGTTAACATCATACTCGTAACTTCTTAGGCCGTTTTTAACGCCTAACATATCTTCATAGCCAACCCAGTCCTGCGGATCTTTCATCTGTCCATTGGCCAGATGAATCCCCAGAAAACAACATATGGTTCCCAGTATAATAAGTCTCACTTCTAAAATTTTTTATGCTGTTTAGAAATCATTTTTAATGCGGAATGCGTCGGCTGGTTTCTTTAAAGCCTTTACAGTAATGCCTTTGGCCGAAACCCGCAGGTAGTTGCTATCCAGGTCTGTTTTGATAGTGCCCATACTGTCTGTTGTTAAAACCAGTCCGATAACGGCTTCTTTCATAGCAGAGAGGTTAAAAGGCTTTTTATTGCCGGCGTAGATCACAAAGTCGGCCCACTTCTTATCACCTTCTCCTCCGGTTTCCCAATGGCCAGGGAGCCCGTCCCAATTACAGTAGGGGACCTGCGCTTTCAGCTGTACAGGGCCAGCGCTTAACAGTATTTCATTTTTATTTTTTGTAGAGATAGAGATAGATGTAGTAGCAATATCTCCACCGGTTTCAAAGCGAAGGCGTAGATCCGTCGCCGTTATAGTAGAATCTTTAATACGGTCTATAGATGGATGTTTATCTCCACCATTATATGCCACGTTCAATACAGACAATACGGTATTGGAATCCTGCACACTCTTGATGTGTACCGCAGAGAAGTCATACCCATCATGCAGAAAGCGCAAACGCAGATAGGATGGTTTTTCAGGGGTTCCCCAGTGTGCACTCAGCGGCCGGCACTGGTTCCAGAGGTAGCCCTGGTTCACGGATGCCAGCGCATATTGTGGGTGCGCATATAATTTCCCGATGATATCTTTCGCCTGTAATTCGCCATCAGCATAGGTAGCGTGGTTCTGCACCTGGTATTTACCAATGGTAAAAGTATCTATCTCTGTTCGTGGCAGTACCTGTTGCTTAAACATAGGTATCAAGGATGCCGGAATAACATGTGGTTCCAGTACCCGCGGCTCTTTGGGGTAATCCCCCGGCAGCTGGACCTGTCCTTTGGAAGCATAGTAAAATAACTGCTTCAGTTCAGGCGTCAGCAAATCCGTATAGGCGCGGAGGTTAGGGCCACACCATTGCCCTGAAGGTTGATGAAAATGCCTGGCAATCATGCTCCAGCACATATCATACAGCTCATCTACCATTTTTTTATCTGCCGGATTGGTAATAGCCAGTTTCATACGTAGCAGCTCATTCATGGCTACTATCGTATAGGTGGGACTGTTATACTCTGTAAATCCTTTACTGTTTTTAGTATAGGTGTAGAAATAGGCGAGTTTGTTTTTGCCATAACTAGCGATATCCGGCTGATCATATAAGTTACCCACCACGTAGCATACATAGGTACCCATGATACAGATATTGGTATAATCTGCCTTCACATCACGCTTCATAATAGCTCTGGCTGCCAGTATCAGCGATTCCTGTATTTGCTTTTTCAATATTTCATCCAGATGACCACCGGAATTTAAAACGATATCTATCAGTGAAACTGAAATAAAATCGGCCCAGTTGTGATCAACCGGCGCCTTACGGTCTTTGAGCGGATCCTCCGGATAATAAGGCCAGACGCCACTGTAAGACGTACTAGTATCCTTTTCCTGAAGCGGCAGGATCGCCCTTATGATGTCAATTCCACGTTGAACATTTATTGTATCGGCAGTACGCATCAAAGCGGCTGCATATTGTATGGAGCTGCGGGTATCATGTACCTTCACACCACTATCCAGGTCACTATGGTAATGCTTCTCCTTCGTGATCGTCCAGATCATCCTCTTATCCGCATCGTAGTGGTCTTCCTGGGTTCTCAATTCTTTATTTAGCAGCACAATCTCCGCCGGATTTAAACGTATGGGGGAAGTCTGGATATTGCTGTGCTGCTGTGTACATCCCACCCCTAAAATCATTACTATGGCTGCAACCACCAGGATTCTCTGCTTGCTCATCTGATTACTTTTTCTGTTGATCTAACATTTTCTGTACTTCAATTCCTGCAAAAATGACGGCAAAAGATCCATGCGTATCATCATCATAAAAAGGCCGGGTCATATAATAGTTCTCATCTTCTGAACACATGGTACCTACGCAAATCTTATGTACCGTACCATTGTCTTCAATCTCAGAAGCTGTAGCACGCCAGCCTTTCACTACAATTGGCGTAAATTTCTTTTTATCTAACCATCCTTCTCTTACTCCTCTGGCGAAGGCCATCGTGAATATGGCAGTGCCGGAAACCTCTACTGGTGAATCGTTACGGGTAATTACATTATGCCAGAAGCCTTCCGGGCTCTGATAGCGTATCAATGAATTGGCAAAATCTCTATATAGGTTTAAGATGGCTTTATATTTTGGATGGTCTTTCGGCAGCGCCATCAAAACCTCTGTCATGGCCCAGATAGCCCAGCCATTCGCTCTCGACCAGTACGGCAGTTTCACTTCCGGCCGATGGGAATAATTCGCGTGCATAAATAATCGGGCATCCTTGTCGTATACATGTTTGGTGAAGTCCACCAGCTGGCTGGCGGCATCATCAAAGAACAGTTTACGCTGCTGCGGATCAGTTGAATATTGCGCGGCCTGCATCAGGAAAGGGATTCCCATAAACATATCATCTACCCAAACCGTATATTCTTCCGGGGTAGTACGGGTGTAGTTGGTAAGACCCTGTGTTCTTATCTGGCCTGATTTTGCATAATCCATCATTTTGCTGATGTATGCCTTGTAGGTAGCCTCGTTTCTGAAATCTTTCTCTTTTCTCAGGCGGTATATCAGTGGTAAAGAAGGCGCCAGCGTGAAGTCCAGCAACTTCGAACCTATTACCAGTGCATTGGCTGAGTTATAGGCACGTAGCGTATTTACCTGGTAATCCACAAATGGCATCCCGTTCATCTGGTAATCGCAGAAGTTGGTAGCCCATAGGTTGTACTGCTTTTCGCCGGTCAGCTCACTCAGTTGCTGCATCGCCCATGCTACGCCGCCGTTATGATAATTCCACTGATAGGTAGTCCCCCATGGCTTTGCATCGATCATATCACCCAGAATCTCCTGTTTAGGGATTGTCCAGGTAACGTCGGCAGATAAGCCTGGGTACATTTCACCAAATCGTATAGCCGTTTCCGGTGCCTGCCTTGTATCAATGCCAGCTGCAAACGGACCGATCACCAGCCAGTTACTCAACGTAGCAACGCTGCTATCTACATTACGTACACCTTTCAGTCCCATGGCTGCATAAGTTTGCTGCGTGCGCAATACGGCATCATGTTCGCTGGGCGGCTGTATAAACACACACCATTCTTTACCGCTGGTAGCAGATTTAATCAGCAAGTCATTGTTCCCTTTTTTCAGCTGTACCCTGAAGGAATCCGACATCGCCATGCTGCGCTCATCGCGGGTGATAGCGATTTCGGGCTGCCCGTTTTTCTCGTATACAAGTGACTGATTACACCATACTTTGCAGGCGTCGTTATGGGCAATTTCTATGGTAATGACTGTATCATTTGCTACGGTTAGCTGTGTATATGCATAAGCTACAGCAGCCTTTCCCGTGCCAAATGTTTTCCCGAAATCAACAAAGGTCAATCCGTTGAAACGCTGATTGCGGGCGGTTAATACCAGCCGGTAGGCAAATGGTGTTTCTCTGATCAGTTTATCTCCTATCTGCTTAATCTTATCAACAGGATGAAGATCTTCTTTCACCGACTGTGCCATTCCAACGTTTACCAACAACAAACCCAATAGTAACGTGCTAATACATTTCTTCATTATGATCGATCTTTTGTGCTGTATGCCCGGGTTAATTTCCTGAGAAAACCAGCAGCCATTTTTTCAATGCTGCCGTCCAGTCCTGTTTATAGAAAAAATTATCATTCAATGCCCACCCATGGCCTCCTTTAGGATAGATATGCAGTTCGGCAGAAACCTTATTTTTATGTAATGCCTCGTAATAGTATACACTGTTAACGGAAGGCACGGTCTTATCATCATCGCTCACTACAATAAAGGCAGGAGGCGTTTGTGCAGTAACCTGCAATTCATTGGAATACTCGTCTACCAGGCGCCGGCCGGGCTTTTCACCCAGTAATAATTTCCTGGAGCCGGCATGTGTAAAATCTCCTTTCATAGAGATGACCGGATATAACAATATCTGAAACGCCGGGCGCTCCTCTCCGGAGGTATGTGTACTCAGTGTTGAAGCCAGGTGTCCCCCGGCAGAAGAGCCCATAATCCCCAGTTTATGCGTATCTATATGCCATTCGGCCGCATGTTCCTTTACCAGCTGCATCGCTTTCTTCGCATCGCTCAAAGGCACGCCGGAACGGCCATTCGGCAAACGGTACTTCAGTACGATCAATGCAATTCCCTGCTCATTAAAAAAGCCGGCAAACTTAGTCCCTTCCTTTTCCAGCGCCAGGTAAGCATATCCACCTCCCGGACATGCTATTACCGCCATGCCATTGCCTTTCTCCGGCAGAAATACTTTCACAGAAGCACTATCGTAATCCTCCACTCCCCTATGCTCCGGCCACAGTGGAAGTTCCAGCTGTTGCTGTGCCAGCGCAGGTTTCAGGGAGACACCCACCAGGAATGTGAGTAAAACCGTCTTTAATCTTTTCATCTTAGTTGGCAGGTTTAATTTTCAAAAACATTACACCATGCGACGGCACGACAGACGAATAGTGGCTTTCCACTACGCCCTTGTCCTGCTGACGCCACAAATCACGGACCTGTTGCGGTCCTTTTATTGCAAGTTGTTCCCAGGAAACAGTAATTTCCTGTTTGTTGTCAGCGAGATTGAAAAGCCCTACTGCCAGCGATCCATCCTGTAAGGGTCTGGCCCATACTTCTATCTTTTTATCTCTGTCTGAAAAAATTCTTTTGCCCTGAATACCCGCAGGATCCTGATCTACAGCAATTACTTCCTTGTTGGTGATCAGTCGTAAAGTGAAAGAATCAATCTGATTTAAGTCACAGCCAATCAGCAAAGGCGCCGCCAGTATACTCCATAAGGCAACATGCGTATACTGCTCATCTGCAGATAATTTAGTCAGATGGATATCTTTTCCCCAGCCTACTTTTCCTACTACGAGCATATCAGGATCGTTCCAGCTGCCAGGCCGGGCGTAAGGCTGCCATTTGTTTTGCATGAATCCAATGGTCGTCATACTGCACCAGGAGTCGTGAATATCGCCGGTGGTACGCCATGCATTGGTTAAATTGCCCCAATCAGCCGCCAGTTCAAAAGGCGCCGCATTGGAGATACTAAATACCACATCTCTGCCCGACTGATCTAACAGATAGGTCATTTCAGCGGTATGTGCAATATCATTGGTAACCCAATCGTATTTCAGGTAGTCAAAGCCCCACTCAGTCCATTGTTGCACATCATTCTTCACAAAAGAAAATTCGCCATACCTGCGGGAAGAGTTGACTACTTTCCCTTCCCGGGTGTCGGCGCCGCCACCGATAAAACCGGCGTAGGTCTGTACCCATGGCGAAGAATAGATGCCGATCTTAATTCCCTTGCTGTGCACATAATCTACCAGCGCTTTCATATCAGGGAATTTTTCGTTAGGCATGATCGCATAATATTTACCACCACGCAGCCCCTGCCAGCCATCATCAATATTAATATAGGCGTAACCGTAGTTAACAAGTCCCAGATCAACCATGGCATCTGCCATATCACGGATTTTCCTGTCATCTACGTCTGCACCGAATACATTCCAGCTATTCCAGCCCATGGGTGGCGTGAGTGCCAGCCTGTCGCCGATGACCAGCTGAAGTTTCGCTGTATCAATACCATATTGGTTTTGGGCAGATATTCCCACAGTATAAACACCCTTCTTTACCGCCTTCCCACTGATAATACCTGTTCGTTGATCTATCTGTAACCCTTCCGGTAAACCGGCAGCTGTAATAGTAACCGGGCGTTCTCCCGATACCGGAACGCTGAACAGGAAAGGATTTCCTGCATGTGCGCCATATACATAAGGCGGATTGATCACCGGTTGCTTTAATGGCAGTGGTGTAGTGATATACACTTTCTCTGCTGTTCTTTTTACAGATACAGGTGTTGTACCTGCAACTTCAAAACTGGCATCTACCCAGTCGGCACGGTCTCCTACAATACCATCTCCGGTATGATCTACATATAAAATCAGCGAACGGATACCCTTTGTTGCAACGTTTACCTGCTTTGCCTTTTCACGGGCATGCATGATACCGCTGCGCCAGAGGACCTTACCGTCGCCGATCACCATAAACTCTGCACTGGCTTGTTTCAGCTCATGCTCCGGTGCTGAATCATCCAGCCCTGCTTTTGCTTTAAACGAAATCGTTTTTCCATCCAGTTGAATCCTGAACACACTTTCAGCATGTGTACCAACACCCCTGTCATATTGCTCACTTGCTATGGACAAGGGTGTTCTCCACATAGACTGATTAGCCATTGCCTTCCCTGCCGACTGATCTACATTACTTAGATCCAGCTCATCGAGCCATACAACCCGCAAAGCAGGTGTATAGCCCGATAAGATCATTGTCAGCAGTATGATGGCAATCTGTGTATGCCCGCTAATAGCCTTTATTCTGCACGCAATTGACATTCCTGTCTATTTCTGTTTGATAAATAGGCAGCGCATACTGGTCATCTGAATTCCAGCTGATATCGCCAGCCCTGCTTTTCTCATATACTTTAGCTTCGTTCTTTCCGAGGCTCCATCTTCTTACATTAAACCACCATTTGGCTTCTCCGAAGGTTTCTGCCCAGGTTTCGTAATACAGGGAGTTCAGTGCCAGCTGGTCTGTGAATCCGGCATCACCACTGTTAGGATGAAGGTTTGCCTTGGTAATTTTACTGCCTGACTCAATCGCAGTGTAATCCAGCGACTGACCAGCGCTTTCCGGCAGGTTCCATGCCCTGCGATGTACACGGTTGATATAGTTCAGCGCATTAGGATCATTGGCGTTACCACTGAGTTTCCAGTAGCATTCTGCCAGCTCCAGGTATATTTCCGGTAAACGGGTGAAGTAGAAGTCAGCCCCATGCATGCGCGGGTTCTGGCTTGCCTGTACATCGTACAGGTTGAATTTGCGCAGACTCCAGCCATGTTTGATGATGCTGGCAGGTTGTGCTGCATTCATCTGGTATTCGGTTTCGGTACCGGCGCCATAAGGCAGTATGGCTGCTTTGGCTGAAGCATTCATCACGGTATCCACCCATGGCTGATAGGCACATACCCATAAACGTGGGTCAGGGTCTGTAGCGTAACGTTTCAGCGTTTTCATATGGTAGCAGGAATCTACATAGGAGGTTTCCACCGTGCGGCCATTGGTGCCCAGTCCTTTCATGACAGGATAGTATTGCTGCGGAAATCCGAAACGACCCAGGTTTCTGTCGTGCATATACATGTTGCCATAACCAGGCGTAGCACCACCGGGAGCGCCGTTATCAAAGAATGGTGTGTATAACAGGCTCACAGCAGAAGCCGTAGATGGGCCAGCCATCGCGTTGTCGCCGGATCTTACAATGGTGATCTGGTGCAGCGCTTCTGTGTTATTGTTTTCTGTGGCGGCATACTGTGGATTACCGTTCCACATGTTATAATAATCCTGGAAGCTCATCAACGACTTACCGGAATTCTGTACGATATCCAGAAACGCGTCACGGGCTTCGCTCCAGCGTTCTTCATACATCAGCGCACGGGCATACAATGCTTCAGCAGCATAGTAATCGATGCGACCTTTGTCAGCACCGGCCCAGGTTTTCTTTGCACCACCGGAAGGATCTGTCAGATGGTCCATGGCATTTTTCAGGTCCGCGATAATATAATCCCAGCACTGTTTTACCGTACTACGCGGACGCATTTCATCTGCGCGGTCGCCAATTTTAACATCGGAGGTAAAGAGGATTACACCAGGCTTGGTATTATCGCCATTATTAGGTACCACTACTTCCTGTCCGTAGAGGTTCATCAGGAAATAATAATGCCATGCACGGAGGTAATAAGCCTCTCCCAGCTTGTATCTCAGCGCCAGTGTATCCGCCGGCGTTATTTTGTTACCTACTTTTTGTTTGTAGTTGGGAACGATCTGATCGATGAACGTTCTGGATTGCTGTACACCTCTGTACAATCCTCTCCACTGTGCGCCTGCATAGCTGTTGGCAGCGTGTACATACAGCAGTTGCAGCTCATTCCACTCGCTGGTGCCCAGCCATGCCACATCTCCGGTATGGTCTATATTATAAAAGAATCTACCTAAACCCTGAAAACCAAACAATTCAACACTATGAATATTGGCATAGGGCGAATTCAGGAAGTAATCTACCTGCGCCATATTTTCCGGGAAGATATCAGGATTCAGTACGTTGTATGGCTTGGATTCATCCACAAACTTCTTACATCCGAAAAACCCTACGCTTAAGCAGATGAGGAAGGAAAGCCTTATGATATTACGTTTCATTAATAATATTTTTTCTGTTAAGAGATAGGATTAAAACCCGAATTCAATTCCAAATGAGTGAAGCCTTGTTTTAGGATATACTTCCGGAGAGAGAATACCCTGTGCCAGTGCACTTGAGTTGGCACCGGAGAAACCCACTTCAGGATCCGCATTCTTAACTTTTGATATCACGAATAAATTCTGTCCGCTGTAGTACACTCTTACTGATCTTACTTTCATGCGGTTCAGCACCTTCTGAGGCAGGTTGTAACCGATCTGCAGGTTCTGCAGACGCAGGAAGGAGCCTTTCTGTACATGGTAATCAGAAATCCTTTTGTAGTTACCATTTGGATCATACTGGAAGGAGTTACCACTGTAGTAACCAAATCTTGGCTGATTTGTCAGGCCATTACCGTACATGAAGGAACTGTTGAATACCTGTGATGTAGTATTGAAATCGTTGTAAATACTCTGATAGTAGCCATCCAGACCGTTATACACATCATTGCCATACACACCGTTGAAGAAAGCATTCAGGTCGAAGCCCTCGTAAGACAAACCAATGTTGAAACCATAGGTCATTTTAGGTAATGGGTTACCGATAAAGGTTCTGTCCTGGTCGTTGATAACGCCATCGCCGTTCAGGTCCTCGTACCAGATATCGCCCGGGCCGGAACCTGGTGCATACCAGTAGGCATTGCCTTTAGCCTGTGCTTTGGCATTCAGGTCGTCAATAGTTTTCTGATCAGGGATCAGGCCTTTGGTTTTAAATCCATAGAACTGAGATATCGGAGAATTCAACTTTGTACGGGCTACGATGCCAGACCAGTATTCACCCGCAGAACCAGCATCGATTGGCAGCGACTCCCCACCGAACGACAGAATTCTGTTGCGGTTGAATGCAGCATTGAATCCTACGTTTACACCCACTTTACCGAAGTTATCGTGGTAGCTGACAGTTACTTCCAGCCCCTTATTCCGCATCTGTCCGAGGTTCATATCCAGTACATAGCTGTCGGAAGCGTTATGCCCATTGGTCATACCGGCACTTGGCGGCAGACTACGTTGATACAGCATATCTTTTGTATCACGGATATAATAATCCAGTGTTACGTTCAGTTTATTTCTGAATAAGCCTACATCTACACCCACGTTGGAAGTGGTCACCGTTTCCCAGTGAATGTTCTGGTTAGCCACACGACCTATTCCCCAACCGCTGACAGCACCGGTTCCAGGCAGTTCATTGAATTGTGTTTTATCGTAGTTGGCAAGAGAAGGAATATATACATAGCTGCCCACGCCATCATTACCCAGGCTTCCGTAAGAAACTCTCAGTTTCAGATCAGATAAGGCATTGAGCTTATCTTTCAGGAAACTCTCTTCAGAAATTCTCCAGCCAGCAGCTGCGGAAGGGAAGTTACCTTTCCTGTAAGCAGGCGCGAAACGATCGCTGATATCCTGACGGAGGTTGGCTTCCAGCAGATATTTATCTTTATAGGCATAGTTCAGTTTACCGAAATAACTCATCATACGCGTAACGCCGTAGTTCATATCGGAAGAACGTCCGCTGGTATTTGCAGGAACATTGCTGAGTGCAGAAGATTCAGAAAAACCTACCGGGAAGGCATCTGAAATCACCGGAACAGAATAGGCGGAGTTAACCGCATAGATAGACCCGCTCAGGTCATCGGAAGAAGATTTCCTTCCTTCCATACCTGCCAGTACTTTAAAATCATGGTCACCGATTTTCTTTCCGTAAGAAGCCACGATATTACCTACATAAGCCATCGACATATTGCTTTGCTTACGCAGGTTATCCTGCGGCTGATTAGACTGACCGGAAACATACCATTTAGCCTCAAACTGACGGGCCATGCTACTGGTTACGTCTGCACCACCAGTGGCACGTACGTGCAGACCATTTACCGGTTCTACATCTAAATAGAGGTTACCTTCTGTTTCCAGGGCCTGGTACCTTCTGTCAACAGTATTTACATATGCAGCCCAGTTTCCACCGTTGTAGTTTCCTGAAGATGGCAATCCACCCCAGGTACCGTCAGCATTTTTAGTGCGCATCATAGGTGAAGAACGGTATGGCAATGCATAGGCATTCACCGCATTACCAGTAATCACCGGCGGATTATCTGAATAGGAATATAAGTTCAGGCGCTCGCCCACCTTCACCCTTTTGCCCAGGTCAAAATCGCTGTTTACACGCAGACTGTATCTTTCAGACCAGGAGTTGATAACGATACCGTCCATACGTTTGTAGCCGGCAGATACATAATAGTTGTTCTTTTCGCTACCTCCACTTACAGAAGCGTTGTAGTCCTGCTCTTTACCGGTGCGGTATAAATAATTTACCCAATCCGTATTTACAGACTCATCCCAGTTGTTCGCCGTTGGAATGATCGCAGACCAGGCTTTCTTATAATCCTGTGTATTTAATAATTTAGGCATGAAAGTACCCTGACTATAACCCTGGTTAACAGAGATATCCACATTGGTCCTTTCCTTGCGGGAACCCTTTTTGGTAGTAATCAGGATTACACCACCGGCAGCGCGCGCACCATAGATGGCGGCAGAAGATGCATCTCTGAGTACCTGGATATTCTCGATATCCTTTGAGTTCATGTTAAATCCGGTGTTTCCGATGGCTGGCACCCCATCCACTACATATAATGGCGCCATGCCCCTGATGTTCCCCACCCCTCTGATTACCACCGTTCCGGTAGAACGCGGATCACCACTGGCATTGGTAACAGATACGCCGGCAGCACGGCCTTGCAGCATGGTAGCCACACCGGTAACCGCCATTTTGGAAAGATCTTTAGTATCAATCGAAGAAACAGCACCGATCAGATTAGCTTTCTTCTGTTCGCTGTAACCTATTACTACGATGTCTTTCAGTTGTTTTGATGATGATGTCAGTACAATTTCTAGGTTACCTGTAGGGCTGCTGACAGTAACAATACGACTGTCGAAACCCACACTGCGAACAGCGAGTGTGGTAGGCAGCTTCTGTACTCTTAGAGAGAAATGTCCGCTGGCATCGGTAGCAGCGCCATTGGAGGTTCCTTCCTCCAGGATGGTAACACCCGGTACCGCTTCATGTTGCTCAGTAACAACAGTGCCCTTTACCACGGTGCCTTGCGTAGCAGGTTCCTGTGCCATTGCCTGAAATGTCAGCAGGAGCAGTACAATGCTTAAGAATTGGTGCATTTTCATATGCTTTGCAATAAATTTTGTTTAAAAAACCATGTATAGGAATAGATGTGGCCCATCATGGATGGCCATTGATTATCCGGATATGCCGGGTTTTGGTTGCTTTAATTCATTCGTCCGGTTATGAAAGTTGGATGATTTTCCCTTCAGCAGTGTCGGACCTGTATACTGCAGGTGAAAGGAATGGTTGCTTATGCGCAAGAATAGTTGGTGAGTGTACCCGCATGCCGGCACACAAAATATTTAGCTTTTTCATACACGTAGAACTTGAGTTGATAGGTTACTCAATCATGCCTCCAAGTTATCACCGGGAATAGGCTCCATGCAAATTAAAGCGGGCAAAAAGGGAAAACAAAAGAAGAACAAAGTGCGAACAAAGTTATAAATAACTAAAAATCAACAATTAACACATTAATAATAAACAATAAAATAACAATCAAATTATAGGATACGTGAGGACATTTATAAATCTATACAGGGCTAATTCCTTAAATTGATAAGATTTACCACCACCTTAATCATGATTTCCTTTTCTTCAGGTTTAGATTCAGCGATCATCAAGGCCATCGCCACCAGGGCATTATCGGCAATTTTTTTGCTCCCGTCGGCATGATAAAGGATCCGGTTTTTTTCCAGGAACCAGACAAACAAAAATGCAGCTATACGCTTATTCCCATCTGAGAAAGAATGGTTCTTGATGACAAAATAGAGCAGGTTAGCCGCTTTCTCTTCTACACTTGGATAGAGGTATTTCCCGTCAAAAGTCTGATAAATAGCGCCGAGTGATCCCTTAAATGACTCATCTTTCTCATTTCCAAACAAACTACTTCCTCCGAATTTATCTCGAAGGCCATATATAGCATCCATCGCCGATTGATAAGTAATAATAAAAAGGTTATCTGTGGTAACGTCATCTACCTGCAGCGTCTGGTGGTCATATTGATCCAGTACATCCAATGCGTAAGTATAGTCATTAATAACTTTCAGTAAGGTGATCGCTTCGTCTGTGTTTAAATGCTGTTTGTTCATCTGGATTAGATTTTCAATTTGAGTATTCTTCTAATTTTAATAAATTTTTTAAAAAGGCCACCCGGAAAATTCCGGGCGAGCATAGGAATAGGTAAATGGAAGATGTAGAAAAATTCTATTACCTTAATCAATTCTAATTAGTATTAATATAATCCTTATACCATGAGTTACGATCTTTTCCTCTTCAAAAGGAGAAATACATTAATATCTAAAGAAGATATAAATAAATATCTGACAGTTAATTTGTCCATACCCAATGAGCATAACTCAAATAGCTGGTGGTATGAGAATAATGAGACAGGAACCTGTTTTTACTTTGAGTATGACGAACCATTGGCAGGAGATGAAGATGAATTTGAATTTGAAGAGTTTGAGAACACTCATTTTCAATTCCATCTTAATTATAAATTGCCAGATACCCATGGCAAAGAAGCTTTTCCAATTGTGATTAAGTTGATGAATGACTTAGATCTGTTCATTTTCAACCCACAATTTGGAGCAGAAGCAGACTATCCACATCAACCATCGGCAGATAGTCTCTATAAAGGCTGGTCTGATTTCAATGCAGATTATTCAGCATTCTGATCATATGGATACTAATAACCGCCACATTCCGTAGCAAAAGCGGAATGTGGCACTAGTATATTATGAAACCATTCTCCTGCAAAACCATAACCTCAAATTAACCGCTCCTGTATCTTTCTGCCGGCATCTTTCCTTAGTTTAGTATTATTATACATCAGTGAACAATCATCAGGGATTCAGGCTTGCCTCGTTTCATGCGGCATGCCTTGACAACACCCGATTTCAACAATTAAAAATTATGAAAACAGAACTATCTTCTTTTTCAAAAATCCTCTTTGCCGGCTTGCTGCTGACTACACAGCACCTTCAGGCACAGGTCCCGGAACCACATCAGGATATCCGTAAACCTGTGGATACCGCCTGGAGCCATTCGCTGGCCGGTGATAAACTCCTGGCAAATGCCCAGCTACTCAATCCTGCCGGACAAAGCCTCAACCTGGCAAAAGGGACCCGCGTATTAAACCTGGAATTTGCACAGCATCAACAAATCCTTATCGCCAAAACCAACAGGCAACTGACTTTTATTGATGCAAAAGATTTTAAGACACTTGACAACTTTATAAGTCCGGATAAGGAATCCAGCTCCATGAACGGCCTTACCGTTGATGCCAACGATTCTACCATATATTTCACCGGACTGGAGAAAAACCTGTACATAGGCAATATCAGCCAGTCAGGCGCATTTACGCTGACAAAGAAAATCGACCTCTCTCCAAATAATAAAAAAGTAAACCCGCTGGGAATCGCGATCGGCAAAAATAATATCGCCTATGTTGCCCTTGCCATCACGAATGAAATTGCTGTAGTAGACATCGCTAAAGGCAAGGTATTAAAAAGAATTCCCGTAGGTGTTTGCCCTTATGCGATCACCATCAGTAAAGACAAACAACTTGCCTTCGTGAGTAACTTCGGTGGGCCACATCCCGGGAAAAATGACAGAACAGAAAAATCTGCCGGCACAGACGTAGCGGTTGATGATCGTTCTGTCGCACTACGTGGATCCGTTACCGTTATAGACCTCGAAGCCGGAAAGAAAATCAGGGACATCACCACCCGTATCCACCCGGAATCAATGACACTGGCCCCTGATGGTAAATTACTCTATGTCACTGATGATAGCGGCGATGGTATCAGTGTGATAGATACAAAGACCTTTAAAGTAGTACATACCATCAGCACCAAACCGGATCCTGCTCTGCCCTATGGCAGTCTGACAACCGCATTGGCATTCAGCGCCGATGGGAAAACGCTCTTTGCAGCCAATGCCGGAAATAATTCCATTGCCCTTATAGATCCCAAACACCCGCAAAAAGAGCCCTATGGCTTCATCGCAGCAGGTGGCTTTCCCGGAACTATAGGTATCGCAGGAAATAATCTGTTCATCGGAAACGTAACGGCCGTAAAAGGAGAAATTCAGAAAGTACCGCTCCCCGCCAATCAGGCAGAACTGGATATCTATACTGCGAATGCCCGCAAAGGTTTTCACTTTATAGAATTACTGAGAGCCCAGGCAGTAAGCAATGCGAACACCAGGCCCAAACCAGTACCCGATAAGGTCGGAGAACCTTCTTCCATTAAACATGTAGTATATATTATTAAAGAGAATAAGAAATTTGACCAGGTACTTGGCGACTTCGGTAAAGGTAACTGTGATCCGAAACTGGTCGAATTTGGCAGAGAGATCACGCCGAATACGCATGCACTTGCCAAACAGTTCGTTCTACTCGACAACTATTATTGTAACGGTGTAAATTCCAGCGATGGCCACCAATGGGCTATTCAGGGGATAACAACTCCTTACCACGAAAAAGATTTCTCCAATGGACACTGTGCCTATGACTTCGGAACAGATCCTTTGTCGTATGCCGGCTGCGGTTTCATCTGGAATCACTTATTGCGTAAAGGCATTTCTTTCAGAAACTTTGGAGAAACAGATCTTGCCGAAATAACTAAAGGCAAAACCTGGAGCGATGTATATAACTCCTGGAAAAATAAAAATGATTCAGCTCAGTACCAATGCTCCTATGCAATGAAAAGTCTGGAAAAATACAGCGACCTGCGCTATCCGGGTTGGAACATGAATATTACCGATCAGGTAAGAGCAGATGTATTTATCCAGGCACTGAAGGAATATGAAGCGGCAGGCAATCTGCCTGAATTTATGATCGTCTATCTTCCTAACGACCATACCAGCGGTTATAGTGAAGAATTACCTACGCCACGCGCCTATGTGACCGACAACGACTGGGCTACCGGCCGGGTCGTGGAAGCACTATCAAAAAGTTCTTTCTGGAAAGATATGGCGATATTTATCAATGAAGATGATCCGCAAAGTGGCACCGACCACGTAGATGGACACCGTTCCTTCTGCCTGGTAGCAGGCCCGCATATAAAGCGTGATACTGTCATCAGCCATTTCTACAATCAGTCGTCAGTACTCCATACCATCTGCCAGATATTCGGTGTACAACCTATGAACCAGCTGGTCGCAGTAGCGCCACTAATGACGGAATGCTTCAATCAGGAACCTGACTACACCGGCTATACCAGCCTTACGCCAACAGTCGCAATCAATGAACTGAATCCCCGCAAGGATCAGATCAAAAGTAAAACCACCGCCAAATTAGCGCCACTGACACAGAAAATGGATTTTTCGAAGCCAGACTTAATTGATAAAGATGCTTTGATATTCAGTGAATATGTATGGTCTACCATTCATGGTGATAAACCTTTCCCTAAAGCGTTTTTCGGTGCTCATCAGAAAGGATTGAAAGCACTGGGATTGAAGGTTGATCCGAAGTCTGAGGAAGATGATGATTAAAGGAATATACAGCTTTCCCATGTTAAAGTATTACTGGCATGGGAAAGCGATTATGAGGCCAACGTCTTTTAAGGTAAATCGATCTATTTATAAACACTATTTATAAATATAAATCCTGCTATACCGTAGGGCGTTCCGAGCTCATTGACGTCCTTCCCTTCCTTCTATTGCTTTCGATGCAGTATCCACCAGAGATAAATCCTGTTTGCCTGCAATTGCGTTTACCAGTACCGATTTATAGATAGACGGATAATTATTTTTGCTGAAGGGCGTACCAAGGCCCAGATGTTGCCAGTAAACCAATCGGACGCCTGCAGTATTCTGCAGCTATTCACGGGCAGCTGTTGGGCGTTCATCCCCAGAATAAATTTCCAATGCAGGAAAAGAAGGCCATAACAGGTTATTCAATTCTTTTACCAGCGCCTTATCATCCGGCTGAATGCCAATACGGCGGACATCATAGATTGAGAAGCGCTCCCAATCAGCGTTCGCCGCTTCATCCGAAGGATAAAAATATCTCACATAACCAAAAACCTTTGCGAATGCAGTGATATTTCGTTCCTTCTGCTGGTTTGCTTGCCCGTATAATGCAGTAAAGCCAAGCACAAAAATCAGCATCAGGTATATTCTAATCTTAAAGGTTTACTGGTGGAGAATTGCCAATTTTGTGATATTGTAATAAAGCCGTTATAGCAGATTCATATTCTTTGTAATAATCGGGCCATTTGAACTAAGGCCATTCTTGAAAGGAATGCTTTTACCTTTCCTGGTCCTTCATCTCCGATATAACGGGTAGGGGTATGTGCTAATCTCGAATAATCCCGTTGCGCTCAGCAGTACTTACCAATGATAATCTAATTGTAGGTATGGTTGAAATGCAACCATATTGACACTGATGCTTATTTGGCTGTGTACTATACCGCTCCGGCTCCAGCTGAGCGGTACCGCTGCGCCATGTTTCAGGCTCTAAATACTTCCATTTTCGCAGATCAGACGTTGATATAGCCTTCCTTTCTTCAAACCTTGTTGGATAATTACCTGATTTTGCCATGATACATTTTTGTAGAAACCTAAATCATTAGGGAATGTGAAGATTTAATCTTCCTTATTGCCGTATTTTTGTGCTATTTCCGTAATTGAAATTAGACTGAATTTCGATTTTAGCTATGTTTTGCTAATACATTCTTGACTAATACCAATACTTGCTTTAACTCTTCAATTATTACCTGTCGCATTTTCCCGTTAAAAATATGAATCCATGGTTCTGACTGATTGTCCCATGATCCATAAGCCCCAGAATAGTAGTGAAGCCATGCCCAGTTTGATAGAGCACCTTTCCCGGTTTTGAAAGTATTAAGTGCATTAAAGAGTTGATTTTTTAATTCTAATGACCCTAGTTCGGGATTCCAGTAAACGCCGATGAAAAAAGATTTATATACTCCATCAAAGTAAAAGGATATAGAATATTTTTCTCTATGATTGTTACCCCATTTTTTTTCCCAGAAAGCTATTTCTGAATCTTTCATCCCTAGATTCTCCGAAATGAAAAATTCCAAATCCGGATATTCCTTAATTAAATCGGCCATGGAACCTATAATGTCTTCCTTGAGCTTTTTCATTAATTGCGCCTTTAATCCTGACATTGAATTAACAATGTCAAAGGATGACATTATATTTTCTTCATTACTACCAATTATTGATAAGATTTCATTTTCCATGGTTGTTGTAGGGGATTGTCCTGTTAAAAATTTAAGTAAAAAAACGTATTGTGATATAACCTCGCGAATTGAGGGCAATGCAGTTGCTTCCTTTTGACATAATTCTAACCATTCTAAGATATTTGATCTATATGATAGGAGAAAGAAGTCTTTTTCTAATTCTAAATTTCCAACACTATCTTTTGAAGGATGGTCACCATTCAAAGTCAGGTAGTAAATTCTTGCATTCCTATAATGTGCCTTATATCGAACTAATTGATTTTTGGCATCTTCTGCGTGGATTTTGTTCTCTATTATGATTTCCGGCCCTTTTTTGGGTTTGATTAAAATATCTATTCTACCTCCTTCCGTATAGTCACTATTAATATGACCCGCAAAGTCCTCAACAAATACTTCGGCTCCCTCCGTGTCAAAATTGCGAACATTTAAAGATGATAAAAGTAATTTTAAAAATACATCCCCTTTACCATGACTTCCCTTTGGATTCAACAATTCGGCAAGTAATGATGAATGTAATCGTACTTCTTTTGTTTCTAGTCTCAGTATCTTGAAAATATTGAAATTCTCCCCGGTGATCCTTGCAATCTCTTGGTATTTGCTATCTATGAGATGAATATGCCGGAGCATACTTTGTAGCAATAGTTTCTTCATTATGTTATTGAGTCTTTTTACTAATATATTTATATTTAAATATTTATTCTGGGATAGAATTATCCCAAGTAATTATTAAAGACAACCAACTAGTCTAAAATTCTTCGCGATACGAGTTTATAAGATTGTTAAAAGGCCTTTAGACTAGTCAACCAATGTGTCGGCAGTATTATATAACACATCACAAATCTTGCATCTCCTAGCACGTAGGTTGTAATTTTACAATCGTCAATTCCGTTATGACTGCAATAGCATTTAGTTCATGTACTATCGCATCAATAGTAAGTGTATGCTTGTTCTCTTGTGGTGGTGCTGCTGCGGCGAGTGTCAGCAACTCTTCCAGATACAAGAACTCTCTTTGGTTTTTTTGTTCGTTAATGTGTGTTTAGAAACTCTTTGATCTTTACTTCCTCAATGGGTTTTGCTTTGATGGCCGGCGTCTCATTGTCGCTCTGCTCTACCTTGGCGGCTTTCTGTCTCGCCTTATAGAACATTTTCGCGCAGGAGTCACTGCATGTCCGGGAAGTGGTTTTCTTCACCACGAAATCACGGCAAGAGTATTGACAATACTTGGTTTACTCTGATATTTAACTAATTATATATCAATGTCTTACAGAAACAGTTCAGTAATGGTACAACATAGGGCTGTATGGTGCTGAGTGGTGCATTATCTCGCCTTTTCAATTTACGAAAACATTTCTATGCTTTGAGGTACAAATAAGGTCCAAAAATGCTCAAAACATCGCGAAACAACCAAAAACAATTAAAAACACCGGACATAGAAAAAGCCCCATTGACGGGGCTTTCATCATATTTCACTATGAATGCTTTACGTTGTTTATGCCACTTTATTTTCCAATACAAAACTTACTAAATATATAATCCAATCTATCTTCATTGGTCACTTCTCCAGTGATTTCTCCGAGAAAATGTAATGCACGGCGGATATCGAGCGCCAGCAAATCACCGGGCAAGCCATTATCCATTCCGCCTTTCACGTCGTAAAGGGATTTCAAAACTTCTTCCAGCGCACTATGATGACGTGCATTTGTGATTATAGTATCTTCTGTGTTGATATCTCCCGATATAACTTTATTTACCAGCGTCTGCTTCAGCTCTTCAATATGACCGTGATTTTTTGCAGAAATCAGCAAAATCTCAGGAAAATCGACAAATTTGGAGCGAATAGCAGTCTCTCCCGCGATATCTGTTTTGTTACCAACCAGGAGATAATTGATTTTATCTGCTTTAAATAAATCTACCTGTTGTTGAAGCTCTGCCGGTGAGATTTCATTTACATCAAAGAGATAAACAACCACGCCGGCCTCTTTAATTTTCTCCATGGTTTTCTGCACACCAATACTTTCAATGGTGTCATTACTTTCCCGGATGCCGGCGGTATCGATGAGCCTGAACAGAATTCCATCAATATTGAGCACTTCTTCGATGGTATCCCTGGTGGTACCGGCAATATCGCTCACAATGGCCCTGTTTTCATTCAGAAGGGTATTAAGTAAGGTAGATTTACCCGCGTTAGGCTTTCCTACAATGGCTGTATTTACACCATTCTTGATAACATTTCCCATCCGGAAGGAGTCTATCAGGTGCCTGATGGTTGCCGTTGAGGAAGACACCAGCTCATATAATCTTGTTCTATCAGCGAATTCAACATCTTCCTGGCTGAAGTCAAGCTCCAGCTCTATCAATGCAGAAAAGGTAATCAGTTGGTCGCGAAGGGTATGTAATTCTTTGGAGAATCCACCGCGCATTTGCTGCATGGCTGTCTGGTGACTGGCAGCTGAATTACTGGCGATCAGGTCTGCTACAGACTCTGCCTGCGTAAGGTCTAGCTTGCCATTGAGGAATGCACGTTGGGTAAATTCCCCTGGTTTTGCCAGTCGGGCACCAAGTCTGGTGGTGGCATCAATGATTTGTTGCTGGATATAGGGAGATCCGTGGCAGGATATCTCGATAACATCTTCTCCCGTATAGGACCTGGGGCCTTTATAGAGGCTAACCACTACTTCGTCGATGATGTGGCTGTCGGCCACGATACTACCGAAATGGAGGGTATGACTTGCCTGCAGCAGTAGGTTTTTAGCCGGGAACAGCTGGTTAGTAATATCGAATGCTTTGTCTCCGCTCAGTCGCATAACGGCAATGGCCCCTAGTCCCGGTGCGGTGGCTACTGCAACGATTGTATCATCAAATCCTGTAAGTTTTCCCAGCATAACCTGAATGTTTTAGAAGCTGCAAAGGTACTAATAAGTGTATAATGCAAAAATCCCCGTCTCTACTGAGTAGAGACGGGGATTGTATATCAAATATTTCGCAGTACTACTCTTGCAAAGTAAAGCGGATAGGCAGGTTGAACTGTACGGATACCTGACGACCATTTTGTTTACCAGGTTTCCATTTAGGCATGGTTTTCACCACGCGAATTGCTTCTTCTTCCAAGCCACCGCCTTTTGCAGCGCCGACTGTTTTAACGTCTTTGATATTACCTTCAGAATCAACTACGAACTGTACAAATACAGTACCGGAGATACCGTTTTCCTGCGCAACGCGTGGGTAACGGATGTTTTTGCTGAGGTATTTATTCAGCGCTTCTTCACCGCCTGGGAAGGAAGGTGGCTGTTCTACGAAGGTGAAGATTTCTTCTTTCGCAGGAGCAGGAGGCGCTTCAACTACACCAGTACCTTTACTGTCTTCCAGCAGGCCCGCATCGATACCGTTCGGGTCACCTTCTACAGTTTTGGTGCTGATAGATTTGTCTTTGATATCCTCGTGTTTAGGAGGCTCCTCATCTGGTGGTACCTCTGCATCTTTTTTGATAACAGGAGGAGTAAACTGTACTGACGGTTTAACCGGCGGTGGTGGTGCCGGAGGAGGAGGTGGAGGAGGTGGAGTTTTCGGATCATCCGGAATCTTCACATCTTCCATCTTTATTTCTTGTATTACTGGCTTCTTAGCGAGATCTCCCTCAGAAGCCTTTACCCAATTCGCGGCCAGGTAGCCACCGAGCAGCAATACAAAGAGTGAGGAGGTACCCAGGATGGAGTTCCTCAGACGCTTGTTATATTGTCTTCTCAGTTCGTAAGCCCCATAATCCTTATTCCTGCCGTCAAACAGGATGTCGAGAAAATCGGACTTTAAGACTTTAGCAGAATCCATTGTTAATGTTTTATGATGGATGCAAAAAATTAATTATTCCATAAGACTATTTCACGCCATTAGCAGCTTCTGTCTGCTTAATCCATGTCTTATCCTGATCGGAGATATCAACTGTAGCATAACGCTGAATACGGTTGATCGCCATTTCGTCCAGGATGTCCACGAAGTTTTTGTAAGTGGCATCATCATCAGCTTTGATAATGATTACAACGTCTTCTGGTTCACCTTTTGCATTCCTCGACTTAGCAACTTCATCTCTTTTCTTAATGATCTCATCCCTGATTCCGTCTTTGTTAGCAAACGAAGTTGCTTTGAAGAAGTCAGGATTAGCAGATGCATTAGGATCTTGTGCTAAACCTTCGTAGTAATATACTCTGTTATCTTTACCCAGTAAGATGGTCAGTGCAGTACTTTCTTTTACTTTGTTCTGCTCTTTCTCATCCTGAGTATCTTTTGGCATGATCAAGTCCATTGTTTTGGGCTTGGCCATGGTAGTGGTAAGCATGAAGAAGGTAATCAGGAGAAATCCCAAATCCACCATCGGCGTCATATCCACACGGGTAGAATGTTTTTTGGATTTCGTTCCACCGTGTTTCTTACCTTTTCCACCACCACTAGTATCCATTTCTGCCATAGTAGTAAGCTTTTTTGGTTTTGAAATCAACAGCCTCCCAGGTCAGGGAGTAGCGCCGTCCAGCGGTCGCCTGCTGTCATTTACATTGGAAACTACTCCCGATTATTTCTTGGCTGGAGCTTGCATTTCCTCGTAGGCAGCAGTGCCTGGAGGAGGTGCTTCCAGATTAGTAACCAGGTTCAGTTTCTGGATATGCTTCTTCTTGAAGGTATCCAGGATCTCCTTGATTTTTGGATAAGGAGTCTGGTTGTCCGCTTTAATGCAATACTTCAGCTTAGCGAAGTTATTACCTTGAGCTGCATTACCATACTCAATCCAGGTAGACAACTCATTGTTTGCAGAGTCAGTCGGAATACCTGTATCCAGGTTTGATTTTTTACGCTGATCAGGAGTCTCTGATAAATACTGTTTCAGGTTCTTGATTGGAGTACCAACGCTGGCACCAACCACGAAGCTCTGAATTTCTTTATCATCCAGACCAAGTTTGAACTGAGTGTTCAGATCCTCGATCAGTTTTCTTCTTTTAGGCTGGCCGTCCATGCTGAAGAACACTCTGCCATCCTTATCTACCGTAAATAACAATACGTCAGAATCAGGTAAAAGGGTCGTGTTAATTGAAGACGGTGTAACTACGGTTACCGGCTCGTCCGGTTTGAACTTAGTTGCCAGCATAAAGAAAGTTAAGAGCAGAAAAGCCACATCACACATCGCTGTCATATCTACAGACGTGCTTTTCCTTGGCATTTTAACTTTAGGCATCTTTACTTTTTTTATGGTTTACTTTAATAAGATTCAAAACCGCTGATATTCCATAAAATAATCTGACGATTATTTGTGGTTAGCAGCAAAGCTCTGAGTTAAAGTAAAGCCTGATTCGTCAATAGCGTAAGTGATGCTATCGATGTTGGTAGTAAAGAAGTTGTACATGATGATCGCAATCGCAGAAGTACCGATACCCAGTGCGGTGTTGATCAACGCCTCAGAGATACCTAACGCCAGCTGAGAAGAATCAGGAGCACCTGCGTTTGACATCGCGGAGAACGCCTTGATCATACCCAATACTGTACCGAACAGACCCAGGAGGGTTGCTACTGATGCAATGGTAGACAGGAACACCAGGTTCTTTTCCATCATTGGCAGTTCCAGTGCAGTAGTTTCTTCGATTTCATTTTTGATAGTCAGGATCTTCTGATCAGTATCCAACTCAGTGTTGGAAATCATTTCTTTGTATTTTTTCAGACCCGCTTTCAGAACGTTACCAACAGAACCTTTCTGTTTGTCGCACTCTTGCAGAGCAGCATCTACATTTTTGTTAGCCAAATGAAACTGTACTTTGCGAACCAGCTCAGAACCAGAGAATTTACCTTTAGCCTTAGACAGGTACAGGAAACGCTCAATTACGAAAGTCAGACACACCAGCAATACAGAAATCAGAATTGGTACGATAAAACCACCTTTGTAAACTGTTGCAAACCAGTGACCAACACCATCAGGAATAGGATGACCATTAGTATTGTTACCTTCGAAGTTAGCTGGGTTACCCAGTACACCGTAATAAATAACAAAACCAATTACCAGGCAGATAGGTACAGCCAACGTTGCAAATAAGTTGGATGACTTCTTAGGTTGATGGGAAGACGCCTTAGCAGTAGCTGCAGTCACAGTTGTTTTAGTCTCAGCCATGTTGATTGAAATTTTAGTGTTAAAAATTAAACTATTGTTTGTTAGAAGTTATGAATTACTGTCTTTGTCTGTAATGCTTTGTAGCACTCAATTTACTCTTTTATTCAGTGATTCGCAAAGTTATAAGGTTGGCTCAAAAAAACAAGTGCAGCCCAAAAAATCCCACAAAAATTAACAACTGCACCGAAACGCACGACCAGCGCACATTTCATCCTTCATTTTGTTTTGAGCAAACACTTACATCCAGCAAATAAACCAATATTTTTTAATGTCGCGGTCAGTCTTTCGACCATCACTGTCCCTAAATTTGAAATAGATTGATTTTTTTCAAAGTTGGACGCACAATTTAAGAAAATTTTCAAATGTTCCAACATAATTCTTACAATTCAAATTTTTAATTTTTTCCCCCACCAGCACGCATTACAAGCCATATATTTCCCCATTTCTTCATCTATTTATCTAATATCTCCCAAAACCTACCCCGCAAATGCAATACTGTCGCGGTCATTTTACACTCCTAACGGAGAATTGCCATATTAGCTAATTCTATACTATATGGATTTATAATTACATAATTTCCGCTCTACCTTATTCACTGTCATTAACATATTTAACAAATTCTAACCCCCATTTTTACACCACTCCTAATTACTTTTATGGCACTCGTGGAATTTCCTATCAAATTAACACTTTATATACTTACTTGCAACGCGCATCCAAAAAAATGTATGCCTAACTAATTATTAAACCAACCGTTTAAAATGAGCAAACCAAAACAACACAACATTGTGTTGGCCATCGCAGCTGCCGTTTCCATCAGCTCCGTAACCTCTGCCATCGCTCAGGACAGGAAAAAATCCACACCTGATTCCCACACAGCTTCGGCCCCTGCTAAAGATACCAGCAAACCAGGCCAGCCAATGATCAAACCAGGCCCTAAACCTGGTCCTAAACCTTTTGCCGAAATTATCAACGCCCAGGCTAAAGCCGATTCAGGATTAATCAATATCTATAAACAAGATGACAGATTCTTCTTCGAATTAGCAGACTCCCTCCTCAACAGAGATATCCTGGTTGTTAACCGCCTCTCCAAATCCGCCGCAGGACTCCGCTCCGGCATGGACGGATTCGGCGGTGACCTCATCAACGAAAACGTTATCCGATTCGAAAAAGGTCCCAATAACAGAATCTTCCTCAAGAACATCTCCTACTCAGAGCGTTCCAAAGATTCTACGCAGCCAATGTTCAACTCTGTAATGAACTCCAACCTGCAACCTATCGTAGCGGCTTTCGATATCAAAGCTTTCTCCAAAGAAGGCCATGGTACCATCATTGACCTCACCGAGTATCTCAATGGTGATAATGATATCCTTTTCTTCGATCCGGGTATGAAACAAAACCTGAAGTTAAGCGGCTATCAACCTGATAAATCATACGTTTCTGATATCCAGTCTTTCCCACTCAATACGGAAATCAGAACCGTTAAAACCTATAGCAAAGCCGGCGGCCCTTCCTTCCCGGGAATGCCTCCAGCTCCTCCTGTAAACGTAACTGTTGAACTCAACAGCTCCATCGTATTACTGCCTAAAGTACCAATGCAACCTCGTTACTTCGACCCTCGCGTTGGTTACTTCACCACCTCTATCACCGACTTTGATGCAGATCCTCAAGGTGTTAAACGTCTCTCCATGATCACCCGCTGGAGACTCGAACCTAAACCGGAAGATCTGGAAAAATATAAACGCGGCGAACTCGTTGAACCACAAAAACCAATCATCTTCTACATCGATCCTGCTACCCCTAAAAAATGGGTACCATACCTGATCGCTGGTGTAAATGACTGGCAGAAAGCTTTCGAAGAGGCTGGCTTCAAAAACGCTATCATAGCTAAAATGGCGCCTACCAAAGAAGAAGATTCTACCTGGTCTATCGACGACGCCAGATTCTCTGCTATCGTTTATAAACCATCGGCTATCCCTAACGCCAGCGGCCCGCATATCCACGATCCACGCTCCGGCGAAATCCTGGAAAGCCATATCAACTGGTACCATAACGTAATGCGCCTCCTCCGCAACTGGTACTTCATCCAGGCTTCACCTAACGACGAACGCGCACGTAAAATGCAGTTCAGCGATGAGCTCATGGGTGAACTCATCAGATTCGTTTCTTCTCACGAAGTAGGTCATACCCTCGGTCTGCGCCACAACTTCGGATCCAGCTCTGCTTATCCTGTTGAAAAATTACGCGATAAAGAATGGGTGAAGAAAAACGGACACGCTGCCTCTATCATGGATTACGCCCGCTTCAACTATGTAGCACAGCCTGGCGATGGTATCTCCGGCGCTGACCTCTACCCACGTATTAACTATTACGATAAATGGGCGATCCAATGGGGTTATAAACTGTTCCCTGAACTGAACAACAACGAAGATGCAGAGAAATCAAAACTCAATGCGCTCACTGTTGATAAATTAAAAGATAAAAAATTCTGGTTCGGTACTGAGTCTGACCCTAACGACCCTCGCTGCCAGAACGAAGATCTCGGTGATAACGCCATGAAAGCAAGCATGTACGGTATCAAAAACCTGCAGCGCATCATGCCTAATCTCCAGGCCTGGACCAAAACACCTAACGAAGGCTATGGCGACCTGAAAGAGCTCTACAAGGAACTCGTAGGTCAGTTTAACCGCTACATGGGCCACGTGGCTAAAAACGTTGGTGGTATCTATACAACGCCTAAAACCGTTGAACAGGAAGGTGCTGTTGTAGAATTTGTTGGTAAGGATATGCAGAAAGATGCGATCAACTTCCTCAATCAACAACTCTTTACCACACCTAACTGGCTGATCAATCAGCAGATCTACAGCCTCACCGGCGATTACGGTCCTGCTGTAATCAATGGCGTACAGGATGGTATCCTCACCCGACTGATCTCTTCCAATACTATTGCGAAAATGGTTGGTGCGGAAGGTGCCCTCGGTGCAAATGCCTATAAAGCAGCTGATATGGTGGGTGATCTGAAGAAATCTATCTTCTCTGAACTCACTACCCATCAACCGGTAGATGTGTACCGCAGAAACCTGCAGCGTTCCTTCGTGGAAAAACTGACGAAACAACTGGTGGCTACCAACCAGGCAGGTACCGACATTGCGGCCTCCCTGTCTGATGCGACTGCTATCTGCCGCAATCAGCTGACTTCACTCAGAACTGAACTGCGTGCTGCAGCCGCTGCTGGTGATGCTACTACCCGTGGTCATTACCAGGACCTGATCGCTCAGATCTCTAAAACGCTGGATAACAAATAATAATCTTCTTTTCGAAGCTGAAACGCCCTTCTGTTGTAATACAGAAGGGCGTTTTTAGTTACAGACCATAATTCCTTTATTTACAGATAATTTGCTTAATATAGCGCGAATTTTAAACCACCAAGCCTCAAAAGTGAAAGATCGCACGAATAAAATAACTATATATGATATCGCCCAGAAGCTGAACCTCTCCGCTTCCACGGTTTCACGCGCATTACAGAATAATCCGCTGATCAATGAGGAAACCAGGCAAAAAGTACAGGATGCCGCTGCCGAAATGGGCTACGTTCCTAACTGGATCGCCTCCAGTCTGCGGAAAAAAAGGTCCAACATCCTGGGCCTCATCGTTCCCCGTACTTCCATGTACTTCCAGAGCACTGCCATCAGCGGTATTCAGCATGAAGCACATAAATATGGCTTCTCCATCATGATCGGACAGTCAGATGAATCCGTAG
The DNA here is from genome assembly GCF_011752935.1 of Chitinophaga sp. Cy-1792. NCBI lineage: Bacteria > Pseudomonadati > Bacteroidota > Chitinophagia > Chitinophagales > Chitinophagaceae > Chitinophaga > Chitinophaga sp. Cy-1792. The sequence continues at coordinate 3,359 of NZ_VWWO01000003.1, read as the reverse complement.
CCATGGAAAAAGAACTGGTACACACTTTCTACTCCCTCCGTGTAGATGGCCTCCTGGCGGTATCGTCCATGTTTACCACCAATACCGATCACTTCAACCCATTTATAAAAAATAATATTCCGATCGTTTTTTATGACCGTGTTCCCACTGGCTTCAACGGTTATACAATTACCGGCGACGACTTCACCGGCGGTATGCTGGCGACGGAACATCTTATCAGACAAGGTTGTAAAAAAATAGCTCATTTCTCCGGAATACTTACCTGTAACCTTTACCAGCAGCGACTTGCAGGCTATAAAGCCGCATTGGCCAAGTATGATATACCATATGATGAATCACTGGTACATGTACACGATCTGACCACACAATCCGCTGCTGCTGCAGCTCAGCAGATCCTGAGCCAGGAAAACCTCCCGGATGGACTCTTCTCTGCCAACGATGCATCTGCTGTTGCATTTATCCAGGAAGCACGCAAACAACATATCGCCATTCCAGAACAAATTAAGGTAGTGGGCTATTCCAATGACCTCTCTTCCCGTATCATAACGCCTTCATTGTCCACTATTGAGCAATCCGGGTACAATATGGGGCAGAAAGCAGCCAGCACGATTATACAGCTCATTAACCAGGATGAGTCCATTAAAGTGACTAAAAACTATGTTTTTCCGGTAGAGCTGATTCAAAGAGAATCATCGCAGTAACATTATCATTTATTGGTACGTTTAACTGTGTATAAAAACACCTGCAACTTGTATGAAATTACCTATACTATCTGTAGTCTCGCTGCTGCTCATAGCTGCAACGTCCTGCAACCGGAATGTTTATGTGCCTAATACTGCCAATACGCCCTTACTGAAGGAAAAGCACGAATTCAAAGCAAGCCTCTCCCTGAATAACATTCAGACAGCTTATGCCGTTACCGACCATTTCGCTGTTATGGCCAACGGTCAGTACGTTTACCGTGGCGGAATACTAACGAACGGCAACAAAGCTGATAACTCCTTTGGGGATAGTTACGTACGCGGCGGCGTGGTAGAAGGTGCTGTAGGCTATTTTCAGCCCCTCGATCCAAAAAAGAAAATGATATTCGAAGTATTCGGCGGATTTGGTACCGGAGGCTTCAATACATTGGCTGACAGCTACAACACCACCTCAGATGCTACCAAAGATGACTATCGCCTGAGTAGCAATTTCACGAAAACCTTTATCCAGCCAGGCATTGGTTTCGCACACCACATTGTGGAGGCATCCTTCTCTACCCGCGTTTCAATGGTTAATTTCTATAACCTGCAGGCCGGAGCTGGCGCTATCCAGAATGATAACGATACACGGACTAAGTTTTTCCCTATCGGGTATCACCCTAAATTCTTTGTGGAGCCTGCCTTTACAGTAAGAGTCGGGTACCGTGCAGTGAAATACCAGTTCCAGTTTATGCACTCTATTGCTGTCAACGGCTATAATGATCAATCTCATGGGGTGTTCTTCCAGCCGGTAGCAATCGATATGGGTGTAGCCATTGATATTGCAAAATGGTATAAATCAGTAGGCAGAACCCGCCATTAATAATATTATCGTATATCCTATAACGTTATAGGATATACGATCTTTCTCCAGATACAAACCACAGCCCTATATACTGCTATTTATATTCTCATCAGCTAATTTAGCTTACGCTGTCACCCACCATTTTGCCATGCTTGCAGCAGGTCAGTATCTATGCAATCACATTAATACGAGGGATTCTGTCCATATGTTTGATGATGACGTGCAGGAAGGTTCTTTTGAACTGGGTGCGGGTTATTTCGGTGCTTTTGGCGGGCGTAAGCAATTCCGCTATGAAAGCTATGCCAGTGGCGGATATGGAAGTGGCCGAACGATTGTAGCTAACTATAAAACAGAAAGTAATGATCTCCCTGCAAGGCTGCTACTGATATCCCCGTATGCAGAGACGCATTTTTAGTTCTGCAACAGCATGACCTGGTGAGTTTTATTCAGCCTGCCTATATCGCAAGAGTCGGATATAGATATATCAAAGCATTCATTCAGATTCAATCTCCCTATAAACCAACGTTTTCATACCTCACCTTTCTTTCCGTATTTCAAGCAAACAGGGCTTTATCTGGGAGCAACTTTAGATATAGCAAAGTGGCACCAGGTAAGATATCCGAAGAATATAAAAAAGAGACTGGGTATAGGTAGTGGCGCCGGGTTCTAAGAAAAATAATCTGGTAAGATAATTAGCTGGGATAATCTATAGTTGATATTTAAGTAGATGGATCACCTGGGATTTTCTTAGTAGGTAGATGATTAGCCGGGATAATTTGTAGTAGATATTATAGTAGATAGATCTCCTTTTGCTATTTGTATAGGTAGATGATTAGACTAAAGTGATTAAATTTTATCGGCTGATTTTGGGTGGAATTCAACTGGAGGTTGAAAATTAAAAAAGCCTTAGTGAGTTTCACTAAGGCTTTTTTAAAATAAATATGGCAGCTACCTACTCTCCCGCATTGTTGTGCAGTACCATCAGCCATAAGGGGCTTAACTTCTCTGTTCGGAATGGGAAGAGGTGAACACCCTTGGCAAAACCACCATAAGATCTTTTCTGCTTTGCAGCAGATTATGTTAATAAGTTTATATCGTATTAGCTGTTACTGAGTGGTATGCGGTCTGTTAAATGGCAGACAGCCTTAAAGACACTTAAAATTAAAAAAGCCTCAGTGAGTTTCACTAAGGCTTTTTTTAAAATAAATATGGCAGCTACCTACTCTCCCACATTGTTGTGCAGTACCATCGGCCATAAGGGGCTTAACTTCTCTGTTCGGAATGGGAAGAGGTGAACACCCTTGGCAAAACCACCATAAGATCTTTTCTGCTTTGCAGCAGATTATGTTAATAAGTTTATATCGTATTAGCTGTTACTGAGTGGTATGCGGTCTGTTAAATGGCAGACAGCGTTAAAGACGCTTAAAATTAAAAAAGCCTCAGTGAATTTCACTAAGGCTTTCTTAAAATAAATATGGCAGCTACCTACTCTCCCGCATTGTTGTGCAGTACCATCGGCCATAAGGGGCTTAACTTCTCTGTTCGGAATGGGAAGAGGTGAACACCCTTGGCAAAACCACCATAAGATCTTTTCTGCTTTGCAACAGATTATGTTAATAAGTTTATATCGTATTAGTTGTTACTGCGTGGTATGCGGCCTGTTAAATGGCAGACAGCGTTAAAGACACTTAAAATTAAAAAAGCCTCAGTGAATTTCACTAAGGCTTTCTTAAAATAAATATGGCAGCTACCTACTCTCCCGCATTGTTGTGCAGTACCATCGGCCATAAGGGGCTTAACTTCTCTGTTCGGAA